>JAHFMP010000006.1 GCA_023267795.1 Candidatus Woesearchaeota archaeon
CACTCCTAAACTAATCAAAAAGTGATAAATGATGAGCATAAACAGAGCAATTAAAAAAACTATATAAAGCTTTGTCTTATCCGTTATTATATGGAAAAAAAGCATGTTTTTGTGACAGGTGCATCTGGATTTGTAGGAAGATATCTTATTCCTGAACTTATCAAACTCAACTATGAAGTCACTATTTTTGTCAGAGAAAACAGTTTTCTCGACAATGTAAAAGACCTTCCTATACAAATAAGAAAAGGAGATATCCTCAATAAGCAAGAGTTGGAAGCAGCGCTTCCGAAAGAAGCTGTTGTTGTTCATCTTGCAGCGCTTTTACGAAATGCGACGTATGGAGAATATTATGATATTCATGTAGAGGGCACAAAGAACCTTATTGCAGCATGCAAAGAAAAAGGGATAAAAAGAATTATTGCTATAAGCACGACATCTACGCTTGCCCAAAAAAGAACACCATATGGTGAAACAAAAAAAATTGCAGACCTTCTTTTTCAAGCATCAAAATTAGACATTACTATTCTGAAGCCTGATTTTATTTATGGCAAAGGAGGTCCTGGATTTACCAACATTGTAAATATTGTAAAAAAATTTCCAATAATCCCAGTTATTGGAGATGGAAAATACAGAAAGCAGCCAATCCATGTCACCGATGTTGTAAAAGCAATTCTATCTGCCTTAGAATATCACACCACCATCGGAAAAAGCTATGTTGTGGCAGGTAATGAAAGCATTCCTTTTGAGGATATTATTAAAGCAATAAAAGAAGAATTACAAATAAAAAAAACCATCTTTCATTTGCCAAAGTTGCCATTCTATTCCCTTGCCTATGTCCTGAGAAACCGAAAAAATGCCCCATTTACCAAAACAAGTTTGGAAGGTTTATTTCAGGACTGTCATTTTGATATCACCTCATTAAAAGAAGAACTACATGTGATACCAATGAAGTTTAATGACGGGCTAAAGATATCATTATGATATTTTCTCTTAACCAATTCTAATTTTCTCTTAATCCTTTCTAATATCAACCACTACTTCTCCAGCAGAAGTTTTTGTCCGAACCAGAGCATTTCCTTTCTTTTTTTCACTGCAATAAAGCGCTGTTGCAGGAGCATAAACAGCAGGAAAAATTTCTGGACAGATTTTCATTTCTTCAGGTTTTAATGTAAAAATATCTCCCACTTTATACCCACTTTGGCATTTTCCACGAATCTCAATCACATGTATGCTTACTTTATTCTCTTTTTCTGGTTTTATTTTCATGACAAGGGAACAACCTGGGTTTGGACATTGAGCAATGACACCGTCTCCTTCCTCTACCCAAAGAAACCACCCTTTCTTAAGATAGGTAAGGCAATAAGGATATGCAATGTTATAAGCATGAACACAGAGATTGTCTGGAACAAGATCTTTTATCTCGAAGGACATTCCTTTCTTTATTTTATGCTCACAGGTTCCCTGGACATCAAAAATTGTCAGAGAAACAGAATCATAATTAGAACAGCATTCTTTTGAGCATTTTTGCATTATTAACTCACTCGAACCTGAATAAGCTCCTCTTTTTTTGCCTGAGAGGTCTGAATAGGAGAAATTTTGCGAATTCTTTGAATAGTTTCCCCAGATTGTCTTTTATTTCTGGAGAAGAATTGACTTACAGTAAAGGATATTCCATGCCAAACACCTTCTGGTGTTGTTAAATAATTCCATTCAGAACATCCTGGCTGAAAGCATGTATGGCAGGGAAGATTTTCCATGTTATCCCAAGCACCTTGAAGCCCTTCTTTGTCCTGAAGGCTTTTTGGCTTAAAAAAATCAACATTCCACAGTGCAGCACAGGGATAAGTCTTGCCATCAGACTCAATATATGCCATAGTCCTTCCATACCTGCATTCCTTTCGATAATAGTCGAGCGCCTTTTGCGATGCATTTTTAAAAATAATCTCGTTGTACGCTAATGGGTAATTAATAACATAATCAAGTGTGTGATCAGAAAATAAAACAGGCCATCCTTCGTCACGTAATTTCTTTAATTTAGTATAGGTTTCTTTAATCTCCTCATCACTCATAGTAAATTCTTTAAGATTCTCTGGGGTTTGATATGGTTCTGCCATTAATGCAAATGTAACAAAAAGACCATTATCTTTTGCAAACTGCAACATATACTCAAGAGAATGCATATTTTTTCTGGTAAGAACACAATTCAGCCGCACAGTAATACCATTTTCTCGTGCTATTAAAATTCCATCCACAATCTTTGGCCATGTCCCTTTACCACGATTTAAATCATTAGCTTCTTCGTCACCATCTAAGCTAATCATGATAGAGTCCAACTTTTTGACTACTGCAAGCTTATGTTTTATCAAAAGAGCGTTAGTTGTCATATCGCAGATAATTCCTTTGCTGACAATATGGTCTACTATTTTTTCAATGCCTGGTTTTAAGAGTGGCTCTCCTCCCATGAGGCAAATCATTCGTGTCCCTTTTTCGTAGAGTTCATCAACAAGAGTGATGATGCGTTCTGTGCTCATCTCGCCCGGGAGTGCAACATGGTCAACAAAACAATAGGTGCAACTCATTTGACATCTATTGGTTACAAGAAGATAAGCAATTACAGGTGCGCGGGTTTTTGTTATCTGATGATATGCAAGCCCCCCAAATAATCTAGTTCGTTTGTAGATAGTCTTCAATGGATTAGGCATCGTTATACCTCCTGTATTTGCTCTATTTGCTCTTTATTTTTATATTTTTGGATTTTATAAATTATTCCTTCATGATCCGGGCAATGCACGAATGCAGAATCTTTTTCTTTTGCCCATGGAACTTGCACATCTTTGTAAAGCATTTGAATAAATGGATAAATGGAATTAAAAGATGCCGGGCATAAAACTTCTGTATCCTGCGTGTTGAGAAAATATTCATCTCCAATTTTGTGTCCTTGTGGGCATGATCCTTCTACAGAAACCACTTTTATGGAAACATCATGTTCTAAATGAACCTTATCAACAGGGAAGAAAAATTTTTTGAAAACTGCTTCTGCACCATGCTTTAGTTTCTTTATGACAAAAGGAAGTTTTTCTCGCCTTTCCATACGAAAGATTACTTTATTTCTTTGGCTTGGGCACTGAAACGTTATCTCTCCTTCTTTTTGCTCTGCTTTGTTTAGTCCTGTCTCTTTTTGTTCAATTTTCCACTTATTGCAGCCAGGAGATTTCATATTTGCATTATATAACAAAGCTAGTGCAGAAGGATATGCAATGCTAAATGCCTCAAAGCACATGCCACGAGGCACAATCTCGTTGATATGAAACTCCTGTCCTTCTCTTTTATGATATTTACAAATCTTTTTCATTACTGCTGTTTTTATAGTAATATCTGCTTTATCAATATCATTACATATACACATATTCCAAATTCCCTCCGATGATTATGCCCACTTCTTCCATATAAAGTGTGGCACAGCTCGCGCCATCTGGTCAAATCGTGTAAAAATATATTCTTCTGGATTTCCAACAGCTTTCTTCACATATCCCCAACGGAAATAAAAGTCTCTGTATGCTTTTTTTGCCCAATAGCGGAGTTCTTCTTCACTCATATCAGGATAGTTAGGATATCCTTCAGCAGTAAGCTGTCCTTTCTTGCGCAGTTCTTCCCCCATTGGTGTTCCTTTCAATGGCCTAAAAAGTTGGAATTGCGCAGTATGCGGATCAATTTCCTTTGCAAATGCAATTGTTTCTTTGATAGAATCAACTGTTTCTCCAACATAGCCAATTGCAAAGTCTGCATGGATTTGAATTCCTGCTTTGTTTGCATCATGTGCAAATTCTCGCATTTGATTGAGCGTGGTTCCTTTTTTCACATTTTTGAGAACAGCAAGATTTGCAGATTCAAAGCCAACGTGAAGATTTCTGCAGCCAGCATCTTTCATTTTTTTCAAAATAGGATATTTCATATTTGCCCGTGCATAGCAGCTCCACGTGATTTTGAGATTCTCTTTGAAAATTCCATCACATAATTCATCTGCCCGTTCTGTTGTCATAGTATCATCCTGGAACATAACAGAACGTACTTCTGGCATCTGTTCTTTGACAAACTTTAATTCTCCGATAACATTATCAACAGAACGAAGATTGTAAATAACTCCTGGAATAAAGGTGTGCACCCAAAGACAGAATGTGCAGATTCCCCACGCACACCCTCTTCCAGTAATAGTATCAACAAAAGGATAATATTCAGAAGGTGTTTTATAATTTTTGATAGGAAGGTGTTTTTTGAAGAATTTTGTGACATAAGGAATTTGATCAAGTTGTTCTCCTGTCAAAAGAGGACGAAGAGCATTTTTCTTAATCTCACTTCCGTCTCTGTACAAAATATTTTGGATTGTAGAAACACTTTTTCCTTCCAAAAGTTCCAGTATAGGATATTCAAATTCTCCTTTGACTGCATAATCAACATCAGTAGAAAGACGCATCACCTCTTCTGGTTCTGCAGAAACATATGGTCCAACAAAAACTACAGGGCATTTTACAGCTTTCTTTATACGAACACCAATCTCAATATCATTATCTCTGCTCTTTTCTCCGCCATACACAACGAAAAGTTGTGGCTGAAACTCTTGGACGAGCTTTAATGTTTCTTCATGCATGATTCCCATTGCAGGCGCATCAATAAATTGAACATCATGACCATGCTTTTCCAGAACAGCACCACAATAGCCTAACCATAGAGGATACCATTGGCTATGGGATAAAGAAACAAAATCACAGCGCGCATTGCGCATGTAATCTTTTTTGAACGGTGGACTGAGTAGTGTTATTTTCATTCGCATCTCCATTTCTTTTTTTTATTACATACTCATTATGTGATTTATGATTCACCCATTCTTTATATATTTTGCCAAGGCAGATTATATCACAAATCTTATTGCCTCTTTTATTAAAAGTGGAAAGTTTGTATATGTCGCTTTTCGCTGTAATGCTTTTTGAATATAGCTCGGTCTCATGTAAAACGAGCGAAATGCTTTTTTGTACATCTCTTCTACTGTTTCTTTTTTAGTCCCTCCATACTCAAAGAGTACTTTTGCTTCATAAGGACCATAATAATCCCAGTTTGTTTCCAAAAATTTTCCTTTGTCGCCTGCATTTTGAATCATTCGATAAAGATCTGTTCCAGGAAAAGGAGTTGCAATAGTAAATTGTGCTCTATCAAGCGGCATACTGCAGGCAAAATTGATTGTTTCCTGCATCTGTTCTTTTGTTTCTCCAGGATGACCAAACACAAAAAATGCCCCTGTTTGAAAGCCAACTCGTTTTGCTGCAGCAACAGCATCACGAACATTTTTGGTAGTATTTCTTTTTTTAATGATTGTGTTTCGTATATGATCATTGCCTGATTCTCCTGCAAACCAGACATCAACACAGCCAGAGTTTTTTGCAATTTGCAAAAAGTGCTGCGTCACATTTTCAACACGAGAAATGCCGTTGGGGATGCTCCAATTGACATCCACTTGTTCTTGAATGAGAAGACTGCAAACTTCTTCACTTCGTTTGGGAACAAGATTAAACACATCATCTTGAAATTCCACAAAATTGACACCAAAGTCATCTCGCAATCTGGTAATATGTTCAACAACACGAGCAGGGCTCATTGCACGGAACCCTGTTCGCTGCGAAGAACAGAAATTGCATTCAAAAGGACAACCACGCTGCGTCATCATTGTTGCAGGAATAAGTTTTCGCGCATCAATCCATGTTGGTCTTGTCGGGTTATAATTGTAAAATGGAAAAAGATGATATGCCGGAAAAGGGAGTTCATCAAGGTTTTGTATTTTTTGTCGTTCAGGATTTGCCTGCACTTTTCCATCTTTCTTGAAAAAAATTCCATTGACAGCATCAAGAGACTTTCTATTCTCTAAAAAATCAAAAAGTTCTACTGCAGTAAGTTCTCCTTCTCCTTTAATAACAATATCAATATCAGGTGATTTCAGGATTTCTTCAGGAAGTGCACTTGGGAAAGGGCCTCCAACAACAACAGGTACATTTGGATTGATTCGTTTAATCCTTCCAGTAAGAACATAGGTTGCATTGACTGCCGGAGTCATCACGTAAAAACCAATTGCGTCTGCCCAGTTTGTATCTTCATCAAGAGTATCTGGCTGCACATTAAGATCAAGAACACGAACAGTATGACCTGCTTCTTCAAGAACAGCAGCAGTGTGTGCTAATCCTAGTTGGACACAATGCGTTGTATCAAAAGAAATGTTTGGTCTTGGATAAACAAATAGTATTTTCATGAAAATGCATCCTCTGAATAGCAAAATGTTCATCTATTAAAAATGTTATGCTGATTTCTTATTCATCACTACATCATCTCCTTTTTTTGCAAGAATACAAAAACAACACCCTCTCCTGTTCTTTGTCCATGCATCACTACGAGCCATGGCTCTCATTAGAGGAAGAAGAAACAACCGGACTCTGTTATAATTCCGCTCCCGCAGTACATTATCAAACTCCCAAGCAAACTTTCCCAAACAATTATGTGTTTTATTTTTATGGATGATCGTAAAGTTGTTATTTTTCAAAAGTTTTTCCAACTCTTCAAAGCCAAAAAGATCTCCTGTATTTTTTGCCTCTATCATTTTATACATATTCGGATAATATTTAGGCGAAATTATGGTCAGATCAGTATAATCGCTAATCGGAAGATCAAAGTATATGTAACTGTTTGGCTTTACAAGCGAAAACAAGTTTTTTGCAATACGAAGCCGCTGTTCTTTTGTAAAATACAGTATAGTACCTATACAGAAAACAAGATCATAAGAGTTTTTCCATTTTTTTTTCTGTTTATTATGCTCTTTCTGCTCTTCTGCTATCTTAAGAATATCTCCTTCAAAAAAATTTATATTTGAGATATGAAGAGTAACCTTAACTTTATTATTCTCTGCTATTCTTTTTTTGTCTATATCCATTGCATCAATAGATACATTTTTGAATTTATGCGCAACATAAAAACTAAAATCGCCTGTTCCGCACCCTGCATCAAGTACATTCGAAAAAAAAGGAATCTTACGCAGCGCATGTCGAAAATGTGCCAAACGAATTTCAGTTCCTATAAAATCATGGCCAAATATATAAAAGATACATCTTTGAAGAAATGATGGATTTTGTAGGAGAAAGACATTCTCCCTAAATCTAAATAACGAAACCATATTTATGCACTTATCTTCTTCAATACGTTATAAACTACTTTTTTTTGCATATTCCAAACCTTCTCAGGCATAACACGCCGTACTGCATCCTTTATTTTCAGGCACTCCAAATAATAAACCATATTCCAGTAGAATAGATTTTCAGTAGCCATTAGTTGACGCATTGCATAATTTCGTCTTCGAATTGCTTCTGCTGGATCAAACTCAGGAGTATTTATATTTGCTTCTGTCTCATCACCTGGAAAATACAAAAGGGTTTCTACATCCTTTCTCATATAATATCCTTTTTCCCTGCACAACATATCTAAAGGAGTTTTCGGATACGCACGTGATATGTTTATACGCCAATCAATCAGATTATATTTTTTCCCCAATTTTTTACAAAACTTAAGAGATTCCATAAAATACTCTTTTGTCTCTCCAGGATATGCGACAATTAAAAACGCAGCAGTATTTAATCCAATATCCTTTGCGTCCTTGACTACTTGTTCTACTTTTTTCAAATCGAGCTTGGTGTTCATAATCTTAATCATTTCTTGAGACCCGTGCTGTATTCCCAAAACAAGGGAAACGCAGCCAGAATCTTTCATTTTTTGCATAATCTCTTTATCAAGATAATCCACGCGCACTCCATTTGGCAATGACCAGTTTAAACCAACGTTTCTTTCAATCATGAGATCCATTATCTTCAACAATCGAGATCTATCTCCTACTAAGTGATCATCGAGTATTGATACTTCTTCCACATTATATTTATCTCGTAGATCAATCATCTCTGCAATAATATTCTCAGGAGAACGATGACGCCACTTCTTACCATTCATTAAACTAATAGAACAAAATCCACAACTATAGGGACAACCACGTGAAAGAATCATTGGAACACCACGCGCTTTTTTGGTAATAATCTCTGTTCCTTTTCTTATGCGAGCAATTCCCTGCCTGTTTAATATTTCATTGCAGTGAAATACTTCTCTATCTGGAAATGGAATTGCATCAAGATTGTCAGGAAGGTCTGCTTTACCATTAAACTTCCACTCTTTTCCATTATTGTAAACAAGCCCATTGATTTGCTCCAGAGGAACTCCTGAAAGAAGCTTATCAAGAAGAATTTCAGGCTCTCCGTCAATACCATAATCAACTGCCAATGATGGAATATCCTCAGGCATTGCAGAAGGGTATGGGCCACCAACAATTATTTTCATAGAAGGATGCTTCTGCTTAATTGCCGATGCAAGCCCACGAATAATTGTTGCATGATTTGACGTAGGACCTGCTATACCAACAAGATCTGTATCTGCAGAGATTTGCCTGACAATAGTATCATATAACTGCCCTACTCTATACGCTTTTTGATACTTAAATTCTACAGGAACAATTTCAACAGGAGCTTTTTCTGTATGAAATAAAGAATCAAGTGGAACTACTGTATGCCCACGCTGTTTCATAAAAGAACTGATATATGATAATCCAAGATTATGTGTTTGAAATGCTTGTGGAACTGGTGAATACCAGTGTGGATTAATTAATACAATTTTCATAGCTCATTCCTGAATATTTTAGTAATTCTGTTTGTGTAACCAGTGATATATTTGAAATATATAAATACTTTGCTCATTACTCCTGACCTGCCCATTTGTAGATGTAAAAAGTATTGAAATCATATGATACATGGACTGCTTTTGCAAACTTTACGAAGAAGGAATCCACAATACTATTTTCTCCTTTTATTGTAGTTATAAGCATGAAGTTAGGATCAGTAAAATTATAAGAAGGATATACTGTTCTGCCAAAAGAACTTTGTCGTTTAATAATATACACTTCTCCATCTTGTGATGCTAATGCGTATTCAGTAGTATTTATTGGAACCTCCCAATGTTTTTCAACAATTTTGAGTTTATCTTTTTTGAAAAAAATTCCATTTAGCAAATATATGGGAGCATACTCATCTGCCGGGGAACCATCATAGTAAAACATCACTATTTTTTTATCAGGAAGTGCTTCTATAAATGATGAAACCTTATCCATACCAATAAATGCACTTCCCCACGTAAATCTGAACATAACTGACAAAGCCATATTATAAAATACCATCATGCAAATGCAGATAATTAGAATAGCAATTATTGGTTTTGATTTTATTTTCAAAATTTCAATTCCCTTAAACACAAAGAATATCATAAGAGAGAGAAGCGGCATTATAAAGAACACTATATATCTCGTAGCTGGATCAGGAGCTGCAAAAATAAAGAAAATGTTAAATAACACCATTAAAGACATGAAAATAACAAATGCTTTTTCCTTTTCTGATGACCAGAATACTTTTTCCTCGCTTGTTTTGTTCACTCTTAATAATTTTAATAATAGAGATAATATAGAATAAAACAAAAAATAACATATAACACATATATCAAAAAAAACTACCAAAATACCAAAAGGAGTTAGCACTTCTGGCAATGTTTTGTAATAAAGATTATTAAATGAAAAGAATGACCAAATAGATCCTTGACTAAACATATACTTAATACTATCTGACCCCAAAGTATACGAACCAACATTCCCATGAATAATCTCTGTGTTTAATGGGAAGTATATTGCTGAAAGAAAACAAATAAGAAGTATAAATTTTGATAGCTGTTTGTAATCCATTAATAAAATGAATAGAAATAAAATTGGAACTATAAAATAAGAAGGAGAAAACATTTTCATGGCAATAAACAAAAAGATAAAAACACCTGCCTGATAAAAATAAAACTGTATTTTGCTTAATTTTTCATTTTCAAAGAATACATGGAAGGAAAAAAAAAGACCACAATACTCCCAGAACAACCCAAATATTTCCGGCCTTGGAATGAAAAACGTTGTTAAGAAAAGAGGGTACGAAAAACCTGCAACAATTGTCATGACTACTGCTTGTTTTTTATTAATATTAAATTTACAGAGCATCAAATAGAAAAAAATTACAATTCCAGAAAGAAACAAACAACGAACAATGCGAAAAAATATTGCAGTATCTCCTGTTATATTTGTTATCGCGTTTAAAAATAATAATGTGAGAGGAATTCCCGGATGACTAAAATTCTCTGTACCAAGCGTGAATGTCTGGTCTAAAAGATCTAAAGTTGATTGTGAATGGGCACCTTCAAGAAATAGAAGATCTTCCCAAAAATAAGGAATATTATACGTCATAATTAGAGCATAAAAAAAGAAAAATAACCCCATGATTAGACACCAATGAAATGGAGCTGCCTTATCCTGATATATTTTCATTACATTAAACATTTCGTTAATGATCTACAACAACTTTAAATGTTTTTCTCAACACTTTTCATACAATATCACTAAAATTTCATGAGAATTTGTTTCATCTTTGTACTTATAAATCCATCTTTGCCAAACGGTTGCTGCCAGTTTCCTGGATTATGTTCTACACTTGCAACTGCCTTACATATATTATCTTTATCTGTCCCTACAACCCTATTTGCACCGCAAGCAACTGTTTCCGGCCTCTCTGTATTGTCTCGTAATGTAATACACGGAACATTGAGAATGCATGCTTCTTCCTGAAGACCTCCTGAATCTGTCATAAT
Organism: Candidatus Woesearchaeota archaeon; assembly: GCA_023267795.1. GTDB lineage: Archaea > Nanobdellota > Nanobdellia > Woesearchaeales > DSVV01 > JACRPI01. The sequence goes on from JAHFMP010000006.1 coordinate 10,798, forward strand.
AATTGCTGCATTCTTTTCCAGCTGAAGAAAGTCAAAATACCCAACAGGATCCATAGTAATTATGCTTGATGGCATATTAATTCCAAATGCTATGAGCATCTTTTTTGTTCTTGGATGCATTGAACAGACCAACTCGTATTGCTGTTGATGCGCAAGCAACTCTAACGCAGAAATGATATTTTCAAGTCGTTCCTTATTATCTACATTTTCCTGTCTATGGATTGTAAGAAGAATATATTTCTTTTTTTCCAACTTTAGTGCTGTGAGAATCAGACTTCTTTGCTCTGCAATAATCATATTTTCTGAAAGTGCTTCCACAACAGTATTTCCTGTTACAGATATATGTTCGTTTTTAACTCCTTCTTTTATCAAATTTTTTTTAGCATCTTCTGTTGGTACAAAAAGTACACTGCTTATGTGATCTATTATTATTCTATTGACCTCTTCAGACATTGACTTGTCATAGCTTCGCAAACCTGCTTCGACGTGCGCAACAGGGATATGCAACTTTACAGCAGCAAGCGTCCCTGCAAGACCACTATTTGTATCTCCCTGTACAACGACAATTGAAGGACTTTTACTTATTAGTATTTTTTCAATTTCTTCAATCATTCTTCCTGTCTGTGCTCCCTGCATTTCTGCTTTTACTGCAAGATTATATGTTGGATAGTCTAAACAAAGTTCCTTAAAGAAGACACTATCAAGGGAATAATCAAAATGTTGACCTGTATGAATAATAAAATACGGAATACTCTCTTTCTTTAATAGTTTTATCAATGGACTTAGTTTGATTATCTCTGGCCGCGTTCCAAGAACAAAACAAATATCTTTTTTCATACTAGTGAAACCACCTTATTAAAAATAGTTTGGCACAAACAGACATATATTCAGGGATAATTCTAAAAGAAAATTTAGACTTCCCTTTTGTTCTGTTTACCAAGACAAAAGGAATCTCCTTAAACATTGCACCTTGCTTTGCGAGCCTCACCATAATCTCTAGCTGCACTGAAAAACTTTTTGATGTTATCTCCATACTTCGCACCATTGCTGCATCATACATCTTAAATCCTGAAGTAATATCTTTTACAGGGATAGAATAAAGCAAAGAAAATATTTTATTTGCAAAAATACTCAACCAAATACGATATGCTGGAACATATCTCATTCCACCGCCAGAAATGTATCTTGAAGCTATACAACAATTGTAATTTTGTTTATTATTTAGAATTTCTTTTATGAACTCGGGAGAATGTGTAAGATCTGAATCCAGAGTTACAATTATATCTCCTTTTGCATTCTTAAAGCCTGATGCAAGCGCAGCACCTAATCCTTTGTTTACTTTATGTGTGATTACTTGTAGAAAAAAATATTTTTTCTTTGCATCTTCAAGAATTTTACTTGTCTTATCTTTACTTCCATCATTCACTACCAGAACTTCTATGTTATTCTCTTTATCAACAAATTTTGCAACTTCTACAAGAAAATCTGAAAGAATATCTTCTTCATTATATGCTGGAACAACTATAGTGATCATCAGGATATAGAAACAAAACTTCCTTAATAAAGATTCTGACCATGACCATTGTAATATGGAGAAACTCAGAAAAATTTTTAAGTCATTGAATTTTTTATAAATTTATGGTTCTCTTGAACAATGAAAAAATACTACAAATACTAATAAAGAATAAGATACCAATTATCTTCCTCATTCTCTTTATTACTTCATTTAGCTATATTTTATTTTTTACACAATGTGTTCCTTTCTTTTTTGATGACCATGATATTCACAGTAGCTATGTCAACCAGGGTTATAAATCAAAATTTCTGCAACTCATAAATTTAAATCACAGTAATAGTCTTAGTGGACCCCGGCCTGTTTATAGCCTTTTCTTTATCACCATTTTTCCTTTTTTTGGTTTTGACTACTGTGCATATCGCATTGCAAAAGCAATTGTTTTTTCATTTCTTGTTTTTGTTCTTTACTCTATTTCTCATTTTTTATTTAAGAAAGAATGGAGTGCAATAGCCACTACTATTGTAATTATGACTTCATTCCCGCTGTTTATACAAACCTTCGGATATAATGGCACACATATTTTTGCAGAGTTATTTAAAGATCTTGCAATTTTATTTTTTATTCGTGACATAATAAATAATAAAAGCTCCATCTTTAGAACAATTCTTATTTTTGTATTTGCGCTTCTCGCAATTCGCTCCTATGACCCATCATATTCCATTGCAGCAATTCTGCCTCTATTTACATTATTTTATAAACCAAGAAAATTTCCTAAATATATTCCACTCTTTTTATTCATCATTCTCATCCAATTCCCTCTTGGAATTTCTTTTGAAACCATCGCTCAACCAAATGGTCCAACATATACTCCAAAACTCATCAATATTAAACATGTTTTTACTGATGGAATTATAGAACATATAACCTCTCCTTTTCCAAACTATAGTAATTTGTATTATAAGCCAGCAATTGCAATATTGACATTCTTTGGATTTTGGTTGCTTATTATTTCAATTATTGGAATTTTATTATGGAAGTTGTATTTTCATACTTTTACAAAAAAAATTATACATACGCAACAAAAAGATGAAGCACCACTTGATTCAAAAATGATTATTACTCTTACTCTCGTTTGGATGCTGTCAGAACTTCCTACATACATCTTTTTACCAGAACACGCTATTCGATATCTTTTTACTTTCCTTGTTCCTTTTGTCCTTTTAGCAGCTTATTTTGTAGTTTCTTTTCTCAATCTCCTTACATTAAATTATAAAAAATACGCTGTTAGAATTGTGTATCTCTTCATAATAGGTATTGTTCTTACAAACATTTCATACACCTACGCATTTCGCGCTGGCTGGGGAAGTGCATTCATAGCATTTGAAAATGTCATGGACTTTATGGCTAATGAGAAAAGTAAAACTGATCAAACTATTGGCGTACTTTATAACGCAGGATCTGCAGCTGATGAATATTTTTATCTGAATAAATCATCTGAAAATTATTCATTTGGTATTGGAATGAGTTACATCAAAACTGCTGATCTGAATGCATTTACAGAAGAAAATATCCGAAAAATGAGAGAGAGATATAATCAATTCTATGTTTTAAAGAGGACAACATCTATTTCTGGAACAGAATATCCACCTATCTCTTTTAACGATTATGATTCTCTTCAAGAAACTTTTGTTATCTATGGATATTCAGAAGAGATTCTGTTTGATAAAATCAACAGGATAGTGATGAGAGTTTTAGGAGTTACTTACAAACCAAATCAAGTAGTAATTTATAAATATACCAACATCCCCAATCAAATAAAAGACTAATTTTTCTATCAATTCTCCTTTTTTGATAAAAAAATACGCTTTACTGCAAGTTCCATAAGCGAAATGCCTGAAGAAACATTTCTCTTGAAATCCTTAAAATTTCTTACATGGCGTAACTTTCTATAAATAAACTTCGGTCGCATATAGACTGAAAGATATGCACGGCCTGCCCAATACTGTAATTGCTTATCAGTTAAGTGTTTTGTTCTTATGATAGGTGTTGTTCCATGAGATATATGGTGCTCCCAATTATCTCCCACCCCCACAAATAAATTGTTATCAATAATCTCTTGATAAACATATGATCCCGGATATGGATTTAATGTGTTTATGAAAGTAATATCTGCATCAAGTTTTTTTGCAAACCGTATTGTTTGCTTAATCTCTTTATCAGACTCCCATGGAAATCCAATAATAAACGTTACTTTAACCATAATTCCATACTTTTGTGTAAGTCGAACAGCACGTTCTACCATCTCAAGTGTTATTGGCTTGTTTATTTTCTTAAATCCTTCCTCATACCCTGTTTCTATCCCATAAAGTACTGATTTGCAGCCACTTCTTATCATATCACGAAGAAGATCATCATCAATATGATTCACTCTGGAAAGACACTCCCAAATTAAATCCAATTTATGTTCTGCAATCATGTCTGCAAGCTTCTTGATACGATTATGATCTACTAAAAATTCATCATCCTGAAAGTAAATATGGCGAATACTATATTTATTATAAAGAAGCAATATTTCTTCAAAGACTTTTTCTGCAGATCGTGGACGCCACCAATGCATAAAGTTTTTTGAACTAATACAAAATGAACACTTGAATGGACAGCCCCTGGATGTGATCATTGTGGTAAAGCGACGTCCTTCATCAAGCCACCCATATGCTCTATAAGAATCCATTGGAAGAAGATGATAGGCAGGCATAGGAATGTCATCAAGCTTGATAATAAATGGTCGTTTTTCTGTGAGCTTCATTACCATATTCTCTTTATAAACAATTCCTTTAATGTTTTCAGGAGAGAGTTTTTGTTTTTTGAAGACCATATCGAGAAGCTCATGTGTTGTAATCTCACCCTCATTAATGACAAGATAATCAACATAAGGTTTCATGATAGTTGATTCTGGTAAATTTGTTACGTGTGGACCACCGCAAATAGTAATAATTGTCTGGTCAATAGCTTTTGCTGCTTCCATTATGCGAAGTCCTTCATTATGATTTGCAGTCATTGTTCCAACAAGAATGACTTTTGGCTTTTGGTTTTGAATTTCTACACGAACTTTATCAAGATTATAATTCAATCCAAATGCATCAAGAATGCTTACAGTATATCCCTTTTGTTCAACATACGCAGCAATAAATGCGATTCCCAAAGGAGGACATCTTGGTCCAATATCTTCCAAATCTCCATAACTAAAGTTAGGCATGATAAATAAAATATCAATTGCTTTTGTTTCAGTAGCACTACTCATCATAACTACTCATCATATATACAGAATTTTGTTTAGTTAATAAATGTTGTCAGAGACAAAGCTCTCAAAACTTCATTCTACAATAACTAATTTTTTAAATGAAATATAACTCCAACAAGAGATGACTCTCATTAGCGTTATTGTTCCTGCAATAAATGAAGCAGGAAACATTGAACTTCTTATCCAGAGAATTAAAAAAACTATTAAAGAGATTACAGATCATTATGAAATAATTGTTGTTGATGGACACTCAACTGATGATACTATTACTATCGCAAAAAAAGCTGGCGCAACTGTCATTTCACAAAAAAATGTTGGGTTTGGCGGCGCACTTCGTGATGGCTTTGCAGCTGCAAAAGGACAATATATTATTACCATTGATGGAGATCTTTCCCATGAACCTGAAATTATTACAGCAATGTGGAAGGAGAAAGAAAGTGCAGATATTCTCATAGGTTCACGATATGCTGCTGGAGGATCTGCAGAGCAGTCTTTGACAAGAAAACTTTTAAGCAGAAGCTTAAATACATTTTTTTCCATTTTTCTTTCTATTCCTGTTAAAGATACCTCCAGCAATTTTCGGATGTACAAAAGGAAAGTACTTCAAGAGATTGAAATTACCTGCACCAAGTTTGATGTACTGCAAGAAATTCTTGTTCTCAGCCTCTCACGCGGTTTTACACTTAAAGAAGTCCCTATGCACTATCAACCACGGCAGTATGGAGTTTCCAAAGCAAAGATTATATCTTTTGTAAAAGCATACTCCAAGACATTTGTTAAACTTTGGACTATAAGAAATTCCATTCAGTCCTGCGATTATGATGAACGTGCATATTATAGCATAATCCCTATTCAACGATACTGGCAACGAAAACGGTACAAAATAATAATGAATTTTTTAGAGCAGAATGGTGCTGAAAATAAAAAAATTCTTGACATAGGCTGCGGCACAAGCAAAATTATTCAAAATCTTCCTTCTGCAGTTGCAATAGATATTCAATTTCATAAACTGCGCTACATTCAAAAAAGTAATCTGTATCGGATTCAAGCAAGTACATTCTTCATTCCTTTTCAGGACGGTACATTTGATATTATTATAAGCTCACAAGTTATTGAACATGTCCCATACAAAAAAGAAATGTTTGAAGAATTCTTTCGTGTCATTAAACCAGAAGGTTTTCTTATTATTGGGACACCAGATTATAATACAACCATCTGGAATGTGATAGAATATATCTACAAACTATTTCCAAATACTTATGGAGATGAGCACATTACACACTATTCTCTTAAACAGATTCAACAAATATTTAAAGAAAATAACTTTGATATTTTGAAAGTAAAATATGTCTTTGGTGCTGAGCTAATTGCACTTGCAAGAAAACAACCAGCCAATAAGAAAAAAGCGTGATACCTGTGAGTAACCTGTCTAAAAAATTATGCTTATATTTATTTATTTTTTTATTTTCTTTTTTCTGTATGTACTCTTTAACATACAATTTTAATTTTTTTTGGGAAGATGCATATATTATTGGAC
>JAHFMP010000115.1 GCA_023267795.1 Candidatus Woesearchaeota archaeon
GGTGATCATATTCATCCAAAAGGTGGAGCAAGGAACGTGGTTTTTTTACTCGCATCATCCCTCTGTGTTCTTGGCTCCACCACTTTTTTTCGTTATTTTTGGAAAATGTTTTATTCTTAGAGATTCTTAAAATAAGACATGAAAGCAGAAATGGACAATTTTATTATTTCGTTGTATAATAAGTGTAAGACATTACAAGAGCTTTTAACAAAAATACTAAAAGATGAAGAGTTATTGGAGAATAATATCCTTGTAAAGAGTGGATTTATCATTCGACGGTATTCTTTAAGATTGAGTGCAGTAAACAAGGAAACACTTTTGCAATTACATAGTGAATTAGAAAACACAAAAATATTGGAAAATCAGATATTTTATTATTACAAACCTATACAAAATGACTTAGCAGAGATAGAAAAAGCATATTATGCGTACAAAAAAGAAAAAATTCCCATAAGACAAATATTTACGCAGTATATGAATAATGCATTATCAATGGTAAATCTTTCTCTTGTTAAAGCAGGTGAATTACTTCAAATGCTGGAAAAAGGAGCAACAATTCATAAAGAAGATAGTGGTGGTGAAGTACATAAAGTGTTGAAAAGTCTGGAAAAAATGACAACCCAGATTTTACAATTCATTAATCTTTTAGGTCAAGTGGTTAAAAAAGTGGTTGAATTTGAAAGAGAAAGTTACTATCCTTCACCAAGAATGTATGGGAGAGTAATGAGTGATAGAGAATATAAAAAAATGAAAGAAAGCAATTCGCTGAGTTCACGTCAGGATCCTACTCCTGTATTTGATTCTTCACGTGATATTACAACAAAAATTCTTGGAATGTCAAAAGATAAAAGGGAAGAATTTTTTAGTGCAATTGGAGTTCGTTCTATTCAAAACCTTGTCTTCTTTCAAACTAAATTAAAACCAGTGATTGGCCCAGTTCCACAGTCAAATGGATTGCGAGAATATAAATTTCCAGCCGGTACTCCTGTTGAAATGTTACAGGCTGCTTAATATTGTCCAAAACCAAGAAAAATAATCCGATTAGTTTTTGGCTTATAAGCACCAACAACTCTGCTTCCTGAGGGTTGATGACAGACTATTTTCACTGGTAGTAATTTGTCAAGATAATCTTTCTGAATATTTAAATCTCTCATAACTTGCTCGACACAATCGTTAAGGTATCTACTTGTTGCACGATGAAGTCCTTTATCATGTTGTTTTCGGAGATTGAAAATTCCATTTTTTTTACCAGAACTATAACCTCGGAAGCCATATCGCATCGCAACATCATGCGGTTTATTAACACTACGAATGTTATTCAAAAATTGTTCAAGCATTTCGTTAGAATATGTAAAGAAAACTTGCTGCTGTCCTTCAAGTACATTTGGTTTACAGACAGGAATGGTTCTCTCTTTATTTAAATATGACCGTGCATGTTCTAAAAATACATCAATCCCTTGATTATCATATTGTTCAAATGTATGAAAAAATTCTTGTTCTGTTTCTTTTCTATATGCAACCATGGTCCAGAGTACAAAGAATGGATTTATAAATGTTACGTAAAGTTAAACTACCAAGTAGTAACATAATCATCAATACTTTTAAATAGTACTTTTTCTAAAAAAGTATGTTTTCAGGCAGAAAAAGAGGAAAGTATTGTGACAAACATAATAATGCTGCGAAAAGCAACAAAAGACGCACTTTCACTTGTTGGAGAAAAAGCAGTACAGCTCAGCATTCTTGCACAAAAATTTCCTGTGCCTCCTGGTTGCATTATGACAGCTCATGCACATCAAATCTTTCTTGAGCAAACAGGCATTGCAAAAAAAATACATTCTTTACTTCAACAACTCAAGCCAGAAAATAAAGATCAGCTTGAACACACATCATCAACTATTCGAAATATTATTCTAAGTACAGAAATTCCAGATATGCTTGTTGAGGAAATGACAGATGCATATTATTCACTGAATATAGAAGAAGGAGCATCATTGCAGCATCTTATGACACAAGGAGAAGAACCTGTTGTTGTCATGCGGCCATCTCCTGTAGGATATAATGGAAAAGGAATGCACGAGAGTTGTTTTGGAATTTATGGCATGGCTTCTCTTAAGACAGCATTGTTGGAATGTTGGGCTTCTTTTTATACTCCTGAAGCACTTGCAATACAAAAAAAACAAGCTGTTGGTTTTGCTGTGATTATTCAGAAAATGATTGATAGCCAGGCAAGCGGAGTTTTCTATACAAGCTATAAAATGAATCCAGAAGAAGTGCTTATTGAAAGCTGCAAAGGCCTTGGAGTTGTGTTGAAGAACAGCCTTATTACACCGGATCGCTATTTTATCACAAAAAAAACATTGAATACTGCTGCAATAGAGTTCGGAAAACAATTGTTTATGCTGGAAAGGGATTTTGATACACAAAAAACAACAAGAGTATATTTACAGGAAGAGTATAGCAAAAAACAAAAGATCACTGATCAGCATATTGGCGAACTTACACTTATGAGTGCGCAGATAGAAAGCATGTTTGGAAAACCACAGGTTGTTGACTTTGCAGTACATAAGGATAATCTCTTTCTCGTTGGAATACAAGAAGCAGAATGGTATCATGAAATGTCGAAAAAAGAAAGGCAGCAAAAACAGCGAGAGGAGTTGCTTCAAAAAATTCCTGAACAAAATGAAGAGGAACTCCAAAAACAGCAGAGCGATATTGCAGAGAGGATTACAGAAGAGTTGGAGCAGGATTCGTTAGTCGTTGATGCATTGACAAGTGCTACTGCACCATTTGTGAAGCAAGAAATATATTCAGTCGTGCAGCAGACAGATGGAAAAATTGAAAAAATAGCAGCAAATGATCAGAATGACATTAACAGCATTATTTTGGGAATGGATTTTGCAGAAGTAGTGAAGGAAGGTGAACAAGTTGATCCTTTGCAGCAGCAGTCAGCATCATTGCAGCCAGCATCCATTATTTTTGAAAATTCAAAATCGCCAATAAGTGCAGTAACAGAGGCTGTTGCAGAAGCAGATGATGAAACTCAGCAACATAAAGATGATGTGATTGAAGAAGTAGACAACGTATCAGAAAAAGAGTTGACTTTGTTTGAAAAAGCAGTAGGAACATTCATTATTCAGTGTTTTAAAGAGTTCAAGGAAAAGTTGCCGAGAGAACAATGGGGAGCTTCTCCAGAATTGCGGCATTTAGCTGTGCTTGCACAAAATTTTTCACAAAAAAATATTGCACCAACAGCAGCACAGGTAAAGTTTGCATTGGATGCTTTGGAAAAACTGAATACATATCAATAGAAAATTATATGAAAAAATGGGAAAAGCTGATTTTGTTTATCAATGGAAAGGAACATTTGGTCCGCTTACCATTTCGTAAATGATTGTTCGTTTTGGAAGTAAGTCTTCGAAGTATTGTATGACAATAAAACTGTTTTTCCAGTCATGAAACCAATAATGTATTTTGCCGGTGTGGATGTTAATTGCTGCTGGCAATTCTAACAGTCCTTTGGTTTTTTGTTTTGCAGGCCATTTCATTCTTTTTTCTTTTGCCATACGCTACCATTGTATTGTTTGATAAGGATTTTTCTTTCTCTCAAAAATTTTCAATCCTTGCTGATTAAATTACTTGATCATTTTTTCAATTTTAGGACGATGAAATTCTTTTCTAATCTCATTGGTCTTTTTTTCATTGAGCTTGATTAATATTGACTTACATTTTACCAAAAACTCAGGAGCTTTCTTTAACATCTTGTTATATTGCTCGTCTGGAACTGTTCTATCTACATAATATTGCGAGTCAATTCTTGCCTTTAAGGAATCTTCTGTAAAATCGAGTTCTTCTTCGCTGAAAAACTCTCCAAGAAATCTTTTTGCAAATTCTATTGTACAGGAATGAATCTCGCATTTGATGCCTATTTTTGTCAAAACTGCATAAAGTGAAAAATAAAGAGTGTAATAAGCTGTTGAGATTTTCCAGTCTTTTATTATGTTTACCCTCATTGACTCTAGGGCTTCTTCAGCTTTCTTAAGATATGC
>JAHFMP010000007.1 GCA_023267795.1 Candidatus Woesearchaeota archaeon
GGGAGATCAGATCAAAAAATTTTCCCATAGGCTACATCTTATTTCCAGAGCAGATTTGCAAATCAGGCATAATGCAATTGAATCAGCACGTGTTGCATGTGTTCGTACTCTGGAACCTAACTTAGGAAAGAATGGCTTTCATTTATTGATTCGCATATATCCACATCATATTTTGCGTGAAAATCCACTTGCAGCAGGTGCAGGAGCAGATCGTATGAGCACAGGCATGCAGCGATCGTTTGGAAAATGCATTGGAGTTGCAGCGCAGGTTCACAAAGGAAAAGAGATTTTTACAGTAGAAGTTGAAAAGCAGAATCTTGATATTGCACGACAGGCACTCAAATCAGCTGGCCATAAATTTGCCTGCCAAACAAGAATTGTGCAGGAATATTAAACATTTATTGGATAAATCCTCTTCTTCATACCCCCAACATTTCACGAAGTTCTTCTGTTGGTTCCCATGGTGGATTAAAAACAACTTCTATTGCAACTGTCTCTACATCTGGAAGCTGCTTTACTTTCTGCTCAACGCTTTGTACTATCATTGGTCCAACAGGACACATTATTGATGTGAATGTCATCAACACATGCACTTTCTTTTCTTCTTTTTTGATTTCAATATTGTAAATCAATCCTAATGTCCAAATATCAATGCCTAGCTCAGGATCTTCAATTGTCTTGAGAACCTCAATAATTGGCTTGTTTTCTTCCTTTGCGTCGATTTCCTCTTTTGAAATTTTTTGCAAACTGTTTTTTGGTCTTATTTTTTCTGATTCTTCTGTTTTCTCTTTCTCTACTGTTTTTTGAATTGTGCCTGTTGCTCCTTCTTTGCTTATTTCATCCAAAATTACTTCATCCTGTTCTTCAACATACTCCTCTTTACTCTCTTCTTTTTTTTCTTCACCAAAAAATGTTTCCTTGATTCTTTCAAAAAATCCTCTTTCATTTTTTTCCATTTTGAAGCCTCTTTATTATTTCAACTCTATTTCAACTCTTTTGTGATTCTTTTTTTTACTTCTTCTATCCCTTTTTTTGTTTTTAAGGAAAGTTCTATTACTTCAGGATACTGCTTTTTTATTAACTGAAGCTTTGCTGTATCAAGATCAACTTTATTTGCAATAAAAAAAATTGGTTTTTTGAAATTATTTTCTATTCTTTTTGCTAGCAGAAGCTGCTGTTCCACTTCATACCCACAGCTTTCACTGGGATCAAAAATATACACTATCTTTTCTGCAATATGCTGGAGCACTGCATACGCCTGCTTTTCGACATTGTTCATCTTCTCTATATCCCTGTCAAATGTTCCGGGTGTGTCAACAATCTGGTACACTTTTGGCTCCTGTTCCATATACCCTATATTAAGTGATTTTGTGGTAAATGCATATGCCTGTATATCAGGCTTTGCTGTTGTTAGTGCTTTGAGCAGACTGCTTTTTCCAACGTTAGGATAGCCTCCAATTGCAATAGTGCGTACTTCTGTTTTTATATCAGGCCATGTTTTCATAACTCTTCTTGATTCTTCAATAATTGCAAATGCATCTTTTATCTGTTTCATAATAGAGGATATTCTTCCATAAAATTGTTTTCGTATTTTTTGAATCTCTTCAAATGATCGTGCTCTTTTGACATCAATGATAATTTTTTTTCCTACTTCCCTGCACTGTTTCTCTGCCCAGTGTATAGCACCCAATGCTTTTTTTGTATAATTATATCGCATTGTGATTCTTGCAAGCGTATTGTAGAATGGAGGAAGTGCATCAAGGCCGGGAAACTTTTCATGCACTGATCTCAAATTGGTTGTGAGATTGTCAATCACTTCTTTGCAGCGTTCTATTTCCATGTACTGTGCGTGCTTTCCTCTTGCTTCTGAACCTTTCAATTTCGGCTTCTTCTGTTTTAATCGTGCTGCGTTTTTTTTTGCGGCAGTAAACGCACGATCTAAATAAATTTGATATTCTTCTATCTTTTGCATTCTTTGGAAATTCATGAACCATGGAAGAACTTTCTGATATATAAGAATGTTGTTTCTCTCAATAAAAATAAATTTAAGAATGATAAATTAAAATAATATCATTCGTTATCTACCACAGTTCGTTCCATTTTAGAAACTCACTTCCTGATTAGAAGTCTATCTTTCTACTGTATTGATGTGTAAGAATCAAAAGGAACACGTCTCTGTCTTTTAGCACCAGCATTTGGCCTTTCTTTGTCATCTTGAAATCTTTCATCTCCGTATCGTGGTCTTTCATCACCTCGATGTGGTTTGCGTTGAACATTGCCATACTCAGAATTTACACTATCAGTCAATTCTGGTGCACTTCTTATTCCTCCACTTTGTTGTAGTATGTTATATGTTCTAATCACTTTTTCTCAACTCCTTAAATAGTAGCCAAGAGGCTATACTATTATTTTTTATTTTATTTGCTGTTCTTTGCTATTTGTTTCCAGGCGTTCATCCATTTCACTTTCTGTTTCCAATGTTTCCTGAATTTCTTCTGCTCTCTGAATTACTTCTTTTGGCATGCCAGCAAGTCTTGCAACATGAATGCCATAACTTTTATCTGTACCTCCTTGAACAAGCTTTCTGAGAAAAATAATATCATTCCTGTCTTCTTTTACTGCAATATTGTAATTTTTGATTCCTTCATACTTTTCCAAGTGTGTTAATGCATGATAATGCGTTGCAAACATTGTCTTTGCCTGAATCTGTGTATTTATGTACTCTGCAACACTCCATGCAATGCTCACTCCATCAAACGTTGACGTGCCTCTTCCAATCTCATCCAGAATAATAAATGATCTTTCTGTTGCATTATGAAGAATAGAGGCAGTTTCTTGCATCTCTACCATAAACGTACTCTGGCCATGGGTGAGATCATCATGTGCTCCAACTCTGCAAAAAATTCTATCCACAATACTTATTTTTGCTTTTGTTGCAGGAACAAAGGAACCAATTTGTGCCAACAAACATGTTAATGCAACCTGTCTTAACAGACTGGATTTTCCAGCCATGTTTGGTCCTGTGATAATCATTGTTCTATTTTCTTTTTCTATACTAATGTCATTGGGAATGTATTGCTTTTCAATATGCTCGATAACAGGATGCCTGCCTTCTATTATCTCTATTCCAAAATCTTTTGTGATCTCAGGTTTGCAATACTTTTGCTGTCTAGCTGTTTCTGCAAAACAATTCAAAACATCAATCATTGCAATTGTTTGTACAATGTTCAGTATATTCTCTGTCTGTTCACTTATTCTTTGTCCTATCTGCTGAAACAGTTCATATTCAAGAAGATTTATTTTTTCTTCTGCACTCAATATTTTTTCTTCCATTTGCTTGAGTTCTTCTGTGATATAGCGCTCTCCATTTGCAGTGGTTTGTTTTCTGATGTAGTGCTGCGGCACAAGAGATAGATTTTTTGCAGTGACTTCAAGATAATAGCCAAATACTCTGTTGAAGCCAATCTTCAATGTTTTTATCCTTGTCTTTTCCTGCTCTTGTTGCTCCATCTGCTTGATGTAATTTTTTCCATTCTTGCAGATGTTGTGAAGTTCATCGAGTTCCTGATTAAATCCTTTTTTTATGATATTGCCTTCCCGCACAGAAATTGGTGCATCTTCTGCAATTGCAGATTCAAGAAGCTCTCCAAGCTCATCTACTGTTTCCAAAGAAGAAAGTTCCTTTAACATTGCAGTTTCAGCAAGCAATAGTGTGTTTTTTATTTTTGGAATCCACACAAGAGAATTTTTCAGCGCAAGCATATCTCTTGCATTGCTGCATCCAAGATTTACTCTCGACACAATTCGTTCAATATCATACATCTTATTGAGCAGTTCTGTTATTTCCTGCTTCAAGACAATTCTCTTTGCGAATTCTTCCACTGCATCCAGCCTGTTTTCAATTGCTTCTTTTTCCATCAATGGCTGCATGATCCATTTTTTGAGCATTCTGGAGCCCATTGGTGTTTGTGTTTTGTCAATGCTGCTAAGCAATGTATGTTTTGCAGATCTTTCATGAAGATTTTTGAGTATCTCCAAATTACTCAGTGTTGTTTCATCAATGAGCATATATTTTTCGCTGGAAATATAACTTATTTTTTGAATAGAATGTACATTCGATTTTTGGGTTTCCTTCAGATGAAACAATAAAGCGCCTGCTGCCTTGATAGCTTCTCTTTTTTCTTCAATGCCAAAGCTGTCTAATGAGTGGACTTTCAAATGCCTAATAAGTGTTGCGTATGCATTATTGTAACTGAAAAAAAATTCCTGAATCTCATTTATGAATATTCCTTTCTTTTTGCAGACCTCCAAAAAAGAGAAAAGAGATTTTTTTTTTTGCATTTCATCAATAAGAAGTTCTGCTGGATTATATCTCACAATTTCATTGTATATTTGATTGAGTGGAATTTCAAGGCAGAAAAATTCGCTTGTCGACAGATCTGCAACAGCAATCCCTGCTTTTTCTGTTAAAATGTCTTCTGTTATTGCCATAATATAGTTGTTATGCTTTTCATTGAGCAATGTTTGTTCAACAATTGTGCCAGGTGTAACAATTCTGACAACCCCACGCTCGACAATTCCTTTTGCTTTTGCAGGATCTTCCAACTGTTCGCAAATTGCCACCTTGAGATTTGCTTTGATAAGCTTTGCAAGGTATTGCTCCAGTGCGTGGTATGGAATGCCGGCCAATGGAATGGGCTTTCCATCTTTTTCCCTGCCTCGTTTCGTTAATGTGATGCCTAACACTTCTGATGCTTTGGCTGCATCTTCATAAAATGTTTCATAAAAATCTCCCATGCGAAACAAAATAAGGCAATCTGGATACTGCGCCTTTGTTTCAAAAAACTGTTTCATTGCAGGCGTGGTCATAAAAAATTGTAATTTCCCCAGATTTAAAAAGTGTTTCTTATCTGAATTGATATATTTCGAATTTTTTTCACAACGTTTAAATAGGTGCAGTTCTTCACTTGACACAATACGTACAACGGTGATCATTATGAACAAATCATTATTTCCCCTGTTCTTTATTTTTCTGCTTTTGACACTTCCTTTTGCAGCTGCAGATTCTCTTTCTTCGATTCTTGCACATTATGAAACAACAAAAAAAGTATTTGAAAAAACAAAACAAGAGCTTAACCAGTGCAGAGAAATAGCTGATAATTGTGATGATTTGGAAGAGGAAATGCTTGATCCTGCTGTTAATTACGCAAAAGCAGGAATTGAACTCATGCTTGCATATCTTGCATACCTCGATAATCCTTCAGCAACAGCTGCAGCACAGGCAGATTTGGAACAGGCAATGGATGATCTGCAATATGTTGCAGACAAACAGGATTTTGATGCAGCAGTTTCTCTTGCAAAAACTGCATGGGAATCTGTAGCAGTTATTGTCAAACAGAAAACAGTTGAAGATCTCAAAGAAAAAATTTCTGAACTTGTTGAAAAAGGAAAAATTATCGACACAAAACTGGAATGTGGCATTGGCCAGCTCGCCTCACACTCTTCTGCTTTAGACACTACATATAAAGATTTTGCTGCACAAATTGAAGCAGCTGACAAAGAAATTGCAGAGGCAGAAAATGCTCTTGCCAATAATGGAGATATTGATCTTGTTATTGCATCTATTAAAAGTGCACAGGAGGCATTGAAACAATCTCAACAACCTCTTGCAACTGCTAATGCAGCATTAACTTCAGAAGGCGGTTCTTTATGCACAGAAGTCACTATTGAAGAAGATGTGGAAGAAACAACTGCAGAAGTACAAGAACAGGAAGAGCAAGAGCAGCAAGAAGAACAAAAAGATGTTGATGGAGAAAAAGAACAAGATCTTGATACTTTATTGGATGACTATGGTCTTTCTGATTATTATTATGATGCAAAAGATGCTGTCGAAACCCTTACAGACTATATTGGAGAAAAGCAGGATTCCGGCTATGATACCTCTAAAGCAGAAGCAATTCTAGCTCAGGCAGAGGATTATTTTGAATCAGGGAAAAATCTTGTTTTGCACAGCAGTGGAACAGGTGCTCTTTCCAAATTTCTTAATGCACAACAAACAGCGCAGCTTGGATTAAACAGCGAATATTATAAAGTAGGATCTTCATCATCATCTAATAATAAGGATTATGCTGCATTTGTTACTTGCATGGAATATACTAGTTATGACTACCAACGCAAAAATTGTTATGATGAATATGGTATTAGCGATGGTACACAAGAAGACATTGAATCTTGTTTAGATACTGCTTCTTCTCAATCATCTCGTGAGGCTTGTTATGCAGATGCAGAGGATGAGGCAGAACAACAGGAAGATGCTGATGCAGAAGAACTTCAATCACGCATACAAACAGTAGAAGATGATCTTGATAAACTAGAAGATGATGTTACTGCGTTGTATGATGCTTTGTCAGCATCTGGAGAAGACAGTACAAGTGACGATTACGATAAGATTGATAATGCGATTGATGATCTCCTCGATGATGTTCAAGCTCAGAGAGAAGGGTTTGATCAGGATATTGACGACATTACTGCACTGATTGATGATGAAAAGTATGATGATGCAGATAATGATCTTGATGATTTAGAAGATACTGTTGATGAATACATTAATGATATACAAGGTGAGATTGATGATATCCAACAAGATGTTGATGCGTTATAAAAAAATTATTTATTTATTTTTTGTTTTTGTTGTTGTGCTAACAATTATAGGCTGTTCGAAAAAAGCAGTGGATACAACAGAAACAACAGCTTCAGAAGAAACAGCATCTTTAGAAGAAACAACCACTTCAGAACAGTCAGCAGAAGATTATGCTCCTGAAACTGTTGATGCATTAACAACTGATTTTGAAGAAATGACGTGGTAGAGAATCTTGAAAAAACTAATTATTAACGGGTTATTGCTGTTTGTTGGGTTGCTCATTGTTATTGCATTTTTTATGGCTCTTTTCAGGCTTCGTGCAGTTGATGAAACAGAGAACGCTATAACAGAACTTGAACAAAGTCAGGATACAGCACTATCTGAACAAAAAGCCATTGAAGAACAAACTGCTGTGAAAGTACATGTTGCTAATCAAACTTCAAATTCTTCTGATGTTGATGATTTCTTGAGTGAAGTGGGGTAATTCCAGAAAAAATATAATAATCTAAGGGGTACATAAATGGTTTCTGTAATTATTGGTGGACAATTTGGAGATGAAGGAAAAGGCAAAATAGTTGATGTTCTTGCAAAAGATGCAGATTATATTGTTCGCTATCAAGGTGGGGCAAACGCAGGCCACACTATTAATGTGCAAGGAAAAGAAATTGTCTTGCATCTTATTCCATCTGGCATTCTCTATCCACACACTAAAAATGTGATTGGCAATGGTGTTGTTGTAGATATGCTTTCTTTGAAAGAAGAAATAAATTTTTTAGCAGAACAAGGCATTGATATTCAGGGACGATTGTTTCTTAGTGATCAAGCGCACATTATCTTTCCATGGCATCGATTGATTGATGGGCTTCTCCTCAAACAAAAGTTAGGAACAACAGGAAGAGGGATTGGGCCATCGTATAGCGACAAGATCAATCGTGCAGGTATCAGGGTTTGCGACTTTCAGACTCCTGATATTTTTCAGCAAAAGTTTGACAAACACTTTTCTGCAGCTGTGCATCTATTGCAGCAGCGTTGCCAATCTATCTATGATGTTCAGGATCTTTTGGAAAATAGCTTGCGAAATGAAAAAACAGGAGCACATCTTGGCAGGTTTTTCTCTCTGGAAACATGGCTTGATAAACAGGCTATATTTGAGGAATATGCTGCAATTTTGAGGTTTTTACAGCCTTATATTTGCAATACTCCGTATCTTCTAAATGCTGCTCTTCATGAAGGTAAAAAAATTATTTTAGAAGGTGCGCAGGGCACTTTTTTGGACATTGATTTTGGGACATATCCGTATGTTACTTCTTCAAATGCAACTGCCGGCGGCGCTTGCACAGGATCTGGAATAGCACCTATCCAGATTTCTGATGTGTATGGGATCTTTAAAGCCTATACAACCCGTGTTGGTGAGGGTCCTTTTCCTACAGAATTGAAAGATACTATTGGAGAGCTACTTCGTGAGAAAGGACATGAATATGGTGCAACAACCAAACGGCCAAGGCGTTGCGGCTGGTTTGATGCTGTTCTTGCAAAATACTCGTTAATGATTAATGGAATGACATCCATTGTTATAACAAAATTAGATGTTTTTGACAGTTTTGATGATATTAAGATCTGCGTTGGGTATGAAAAAGATGGAAAAATAGTGCAGGAAATGCCTAGTAATGCAACACTTTTGCAGCATGTACAGCCTGTGTATAAAACACTTTCTGGCTGGAAATGTTCTATCAGTCATTGCCGATCTTTTTCAGAATTGCCAGCTGCAGCACAGGACTATATTCGCAAATTAGAACGAGAAATAGGATTCCCTATTGCAATTGTTTCTGTTGGTCCTGAGAGAGAACAGACGATTTTTTTGGATTAATATTCAAAATTTTTATTTAATCTTCTCGATTTTTTTCTACATCCATTCCACATTCATCGCAATATGTCTCTTTTTCAGGCAGCTGATTTCCACAAAACAAACATTCGCGCTCTAGTGCAGGTGTCATGTAAAAATTTACAGTAAAAAGAGTATTAATACTTTGTTGGTTTTTGGCTTTCGTATCTCCCAATAATTATTTTTATAATCTCTTAGAATTATTCTATCCAAACACTTTCAAACATCTTTTGCAGTGTTTGGGCGAAGAAAGGGCTGTTGAGCCAGATTCCAATATCATAGCTCGGAATTGCTTTGTCATCATCAAGCAACGCAAAACAAACTTCTTTATTGTCAACAACAAAGAATCGTGAACGAACTGTATCCATATGCTTGATTGTTGCAGATTTCTCAAGAATTTCTACAGCTTTCTTTGTTTCTTTTGTTACAGGAGCTGCAATCTTGATTTTTACACCACGCTTTGCTGCACGTTCAATACTCTTTTTCAATGATTCTGAAATTCTTACTAATTCTTTTGCACTCGTCAATATCAAAACAAATTTTTCTGCATTATTGATCATAGTGTTTATATTGTTGTACATGTTTGTTCTGTCCCTTAAACTGCCAGACAATTCTGAGGGATTAATAACATCAACACCTTGCTTGTACAATAGTTCGAGTTCGTCAAGAATAGTATCTTTTTTTAATTCCTCAAGTACGTTTGCATGATTCAGTGCATCTTCATGAACTCGTTGTTTGACACGTTCAAGAACTTCCTGCGGCTCAACTGCAATATACTTAATAGGCTTGCCAATCTTCATGATAATAAATCCTTTTTTTTCAAGGCTTTCAAGAACATCATATGCTCTGGAACGAGGAACATTAGAAATGTCAGATAATTCTCCTGCACTGGAAATGCCGCGTGAAAGCAATGCACTCCAAATCTTTGCTTCATAACTGTTAAGGCCGAATTCTTTGAGTTTACTTAAAAATCGTTGATCCATCATTTCCAAAACCCCATTTTTTATTTTTGAATAGATTACCTCTTTCGTATATTTTACTAAGGAAAGCCCATACCATATATAAATGTTTCGCTCAGTTAGTACTTAAGGGTAGTTATATGCTTCTGTCCAAACCTTTAAATAGATCTTTTGCCATCTTTTTTCAAAAAGAGGTTATATTTCCTGTGAACGTCACTCATTATTCAAAATATGCATTAAGTATCCTTTTTATTTTTGTCATATATCTCTCATATCAGCTTCTCAAACCATTGCTTTTGACTATTGTGACTGCAATACTTTTAGTATATGTGTTTTCTCCTGTGTATAATTTCCTCAATACGCGGTTTATAAAAAATAAATACTTTTGTTCTCTTGTTGTGCTTGTTTGTATTTTTCTTCTTGTCTCTTTGCCAATGGTGTTTCTTCTTCATTCTCTTTCTCAGCAGGGAATTAAGCAGTATACTTTTTTGAAGCAATTTGTTTCTGATCCAATGCTGTTTGAATGCACCAACGGCAATACAGAATTTTGTCTTCGATATGCAGCATTGTTGAGTCTAGAGGATCGCACTATTCTTCATGATTTTTTCAAAAATGCATTTTTAAGCATTGAGCAAAAATTCTTAACAAAAATATTTACTTTTATCTCACTTCTTCCTTCACAACTTCTTGAATTCTTTGTGATGATTTTCCTCATGTTTTTTCTATTTGTCGATGGGAAAAAACTCTTTCTCACTGTCAAAAATTTTCTTCCAATGAAAATAGAACATGAACAATATCTTATTAACACTCTTAAAGATACAACTGATGCTGTTGTTTTTGGTCAGGTGTTTATTGCTGTTCTTCAGGGTGCGCTTGCGGGCATTGGATTTTGGATTCTCGGGATCCAGCACTCAATTTTGCTTGGTGCGCTCATCACTTTCCTTGGTGTTATTCCTTTTCTCGGTCCAATGATTGTTTGGCTCCCTCTTGCACTGTACTATCTTATTTCAGGAATTCAGGAAGCAAATTCAGAATTTCTTTTTAAAGGAATAGTTCTTCTTGTTTATGGCATTCTTGTTTTAAGCACTGTTGAAAATCTACTTAAACCAAAGATTATCGGCGATAAAGCAAAGATGCATCCTGCACTCGTGTTTTTAGGTGTTATTGGCGGGCTTTCTTTGTTTGGGTTCATTGGCTTCTTTTTGGGGCCGATCATTCTTTCTGTTTTCTTCACATTAGTTAAAATCTATGAAAAAGAAAAATTACTCCAGATGAAAAGGTGTGATTAATTATGAAGCTAAAAGTAAGAAATCTTCCTATTGGCACCGGCGACGTTGTTGTTGCTGTTCTTCGTGACAAGGATGCAACACGACTGGATCTCCTCCCAGCTGATCGTGTTTTATTGAAATATGGCCATAAACAGGTTGTTGCAACAGTTGATATTATTGGCAGGGTTAACGGTGCAACAAAAAAAGATCACAAAAAAAAATTTATATGCTGTGGAGAGGTTGGTTTATTTTTAGAAGCACAATATGTTCTAGGCACAAAATCAGGAGATGTTATTGAAATTTTCAGCGAAAAAAAGCCTGCTTCCATATCATACATAAAGAAAAAACTCGAAGGGCAGCGTCTCAATAAAGGGGAACTTTATGCAATTATTAAAGATATTACTGATAGAAATCTCTCTGAAACAGAGATTACTTATTTTGTTGCTGCATGTTATTTGAATGAACTGAGTATGACAGAAATAACATATCTTACTCATGCAATGGTCAATACAGGGAATGTTCTGAAGCTTCCACAACGCATTGTAGTGGATAAACATTGTATAGGCGGTGTTGCTGCAAACAGAACTTCCATGCTTATTGTTCCTATTCTTGCAGCAGCAGGATTAACTGTTCCAAAAACATCTTCTCGTTCTATTACAAGCGCAGCAGGCACTGCTGATACTGTCGAAGTGCTTTGTCCTATTGTATTTACTCTTTCTGAAATGAAACACATTGTCCATAAAGTTGGCGGCTGTCTTGTATGGGGTGGTGCAATGAGTTTGGCTCCTTCTGATGATAAAATTATTCAGGTAGAGCATCCTGTATCCCTTGATCCAACAGGGCAATTGCTTGCAAGCATTATGGCAAAGAAAAAATCTGTCGGTGCAACGCACGTGCTCATTGATATTCCTGTAGGAAGAGGAGCGAAGATTACTGATATGAAACATGCAGAAACACTCAAACAAAAATTCAATGAACTGGGCAGGCGGCTTGGCATGAAAATTGCTGTTATCATTACAGACGGCTCACAACCTGTTGGCAATGGGATTGGCCCTTCTTTAGAAGCACGCGATGTGCTCTGGACATTAAAAAATTCTTCCCGCGGGTCTATTCTACTTAAAGAAAAATCTATTAAGATGGCCGGCATTATTTTGGAATTGACTAAAAAAGTTCCAAAAGGAAAAGGGATTAATCTGGCTCGAGAAATTTTTGAGTCAGGAAAAGCATACGAGAAATTCGTTCAAATTATTACAGCACAGGGAGGCAAAGAAATACGTCCTGATCAGCTCAGGATGGCAAAAAAATCTTATCTCTTTACAGCATGGAAGGCTGGTACTGTGACGCACGTTGATAATGGAATTATGAATAAAATAGCGAGAATTGCAGGTGCACCACATGATCAGGAAGCAGGAGTATATTTGTTCTGCCATAAAGGAACAATTGTGAGGCGTGGCGATAAACTATTTACGATTCATTCAGACAATCCAGAACGCTTGAAATATGCAATAGAAATTGCAAAGAAAACATCAGGGTTTGAGATTGGGTAAAAGTGATAATTCTTTTGATCTGTTTTCATGGTTGCCTTGCTTTGATTATTGAAACTTTGTTGAAGTCTGTGTCTAAAGTAATAAGTGTTTCAATTCCATTATTTATCATAGAGGAAACAACAAGACTATCATCAAAAAAGACACGAGTAGATAATAAAATCAGATGTATATGCTTGAGATTGTCCATCATTCACATTGTTCAACAATTTCTTGCACTCTTTAGTTTTTTTATCACCAAGAGCAACTTCCAGAAAAATATTTGCATCAATAAAAATTATTTTATCCATAATTTTGCTGCCTCATGCTGCAACTGAACAGAAGTATATTTCCCCTTCAAATGAGATAACATCCCATCAATTAATTTGCACGGATCTTTTACTTTTTGCAAACCTTGATTTTGCTGCCGTATCCACATTTTAACTGCTTCTTCGCTTGCTTTTTTTATCGATCCTTTTGAAAAGCCATATCTTCTCATAGATAATTCTCTAAATTGTTGTTCTAACTCATTCACTATAAATTTTGTCCTCTACTATTTCATCCCCTGAAAAACAATAAGATCTTCCATTGTTAATTTGACTTTGCCACCACTTTTCAGCTTCTCTTCCACTGTCTTTACTTTTTCTGCAAGTTTTTTGTCCTTTTCTTCTTCTGCATGCTTCTGTTTTTTATGCCATTGCTCTTCTATAACACTCTTTGCCTCTTTTATTTCTCCTATTGCTGTTCTTAATTGCCTGTTCATATCATTAAACTGCTTTTTCAGCTCCATGAATTTTTGATGTGCTTCTTTCTCTGCTTTTCGAAGTTCTACTATTTTTCTTGATTCTGCAATAAGTGTCTCATGCTGCTTCTGGCTTTCTTTTGCAGTTTCTTGCACTGCATAATGCTTTTCATTCGCTTGTTTTTTGAGTGTCCATATATCTTTTGTCAAATCTCTTACTTTTCCCTTTTCTTGTGCTCTCTTTTTTGCTTCTTCATACTGTTTTCTGAGTGTGTTGATTGTTTTCATAATCTGTTTTTCTTTGTCAAATGAAAATCCTTCTGTTTCAATTTTCTTCTCCAAACCAATTATTTGTCTTTTTAGTTCTTCTGGATTGGTGAATTTTCTTTCTATTTGTTCTGTTCCTTTTTGCTGTTTCTGCACTGCTTTTGCTTCTTTCATTTTTTCAGTAATTACATTATTGAGTTCATCCCGCTTCTTTTTTTCTTCATGAACAGCATAAGTCAGCATATTTCTGTTCTTTGTGGATTCCTTTATTTTTGCGATCTCTGCTCTAATCTGTTGAGAATACTCATTTCTTTTTGCAAACCAATTCTCTTTTTCAGTATTTATTGTATTGAGCTTTACTTGCAGCTTTTGTATCTCTACTTTCATATCAGAAAATGTTTTTTTCATTTTTTATTGAAGATGACAAAATAATTCACCTGTACACACAAGTGAATTTTTTATCCAAATAATGCGCCAAGACCAGCTGCTGCTACTCCTTCATCAACTTTCTTTTCTTCTTTTTTCTCAGCTTTCTTTTCTGCTGCTGGAGATGTAGCATGTGTTATTGCTGGTGCTGCAACTGCTGCTTTTTGAATTGCTTCATCAATGTTCACACCGTCAAGTGCTGCAACAAGCGCCTTGACTCTTGTTTCGTCAACTTTCACGTGTGCTGCTTCCAGTACTTTCTTTACACTTGCTTCATCTACTTTGTGTCCTGCTTTGTGCAGTAACATTGCTGCATATACGTATTCCATTTTTTTGCCCTCCTAAAAAAATTCTAACACTCAGCGGCCAATAGCATTCACTTCGTTCATGCCTGGCACGTTTGTGAAATTTTTTTATTGAATCATTTTTTATTAACATCCAGCAGCGCTTTTGACAGCGTGCATCTGTGCTTCTGCACTTGCCAAAATGTCTCCAACAAGTTCTTTGGCCATAATGCCTTGACTGATTCCAATGCTCTTTGCATCACAGAATGCTTTTTGAACAAGCAACTCTGTTGTGTCTTTTGTCAGATATGCAATCTCTATAGCAAGGTTCATTGCCCACGTTGCTGCCTGGCTCATATCAGCTTTATACTTTCCTTCATCAATTGCCAAAACTTGTTTTGTAAATATTGTGCCATTTTCATACACTGCAGTCAAATCAAGCCCTATCTCCATTGGTTCAACACCAAGACGCATAAGAATGCCAGCAAGTTTTTCACTTATGACATCTCCTTTTTTTGCAACAACTGTGTCTTCTTTAATGGTAACTTTGCCTGCCTCTATTCCTGCTTTTATTCCGACAGCTCCAAGTTCACCAATGATTGGACCAGGAGCAAAGCTTGTTGGCCCTGCTTTGACTTCAATGTCATTCGGCGCTATTTGGCCTGATTTTGCAGGAGCTGTTGATTTGTTTTTTGACAGTTTTTTCTGCAGTGCAAACGGATTATCTTTTGTGAAAAGCATTGCAGGCATGCCTTCCAAATATTGCTCTAATTTTTCAATTCCAGGACGATTTGCTTTTGCATGCTCTATTGCTTTTTTTATCAAACGTCTCTTGGTCATGCGCAGAACAACTGTTTTTCTCAATTGTGCTCGCATGTTCTGCAATTGTTTTGTGGGAAGATTATTCATGTTGACAACACCAACAATAGGATAGTCTTCCAAAAGTTTGGCAAACTCTTTGACTGTATTCTCTTTTTCAACTCTGTTTTGTGATGTATTTTCCATTTATTACACCTTCACTGGCTTGGACATTGTTAACTTCAGATAAACTGCTTTTATATTTGCTTCATGCTGCGGCAAATGTTGTACAATTTGTGTGTATAATGACTCAGTATTCTCTGCAATCTGTTCTTCATTATCTTCTTCATTTGCAATCCTGCATTGCACCTGCAGTTGGGTTTTTGCATTGATTTTTACTGTTTTTTGCAGTTTATCATACAATGATTTTAATGTTGCTTTTGGTGCTACAACACAGCCTGCTTTTGGATTTGGCATTTTTCCACGCGGTCCAAACACCTTTCCAAATGTGCCTGCAATTTGTGCCATTATGTTTGCCTGCGCAATAAAAAAGTCATACTCGTTTGCGAGTTGTTTTGTTCTTTTTTTATCATTTTGAAAACCTGGAAATTCTTGTTGAAGAATTATTTTGTCACAAACCTTTTCTGCTTCTTCTTTTAACTCTGGGCCTATTAATGCGCATACTTTTGCTGCTTTTCCCCTTGTATGGGGAAGCATTGCAAAAAATTCTATCTGCTCTTCTGGCTTTTTAAGGTTTAGTCCTGTTAATGTGACTACCATCTCAATATTTTGCTTGAATTTTCTTTTCTGAGAATCTGTCCTGAGTTTTTTAATTGCACTCGCTATTTTTGTTTTTTCCAACTCTATTACCTCCCTTCTACGCTTTCTGCTCGTAGTTCCACGGGATAATTGCTCAGAAAAGAAGGTTGTTTATAAATGTTTACAAAATAAGTTCGCGTTATCTTCTTTGTAATTGCATTGCTTTTTTGTAGCCCATATATTCCTGCATTGTTTGGATAAACTGTTCTACTTCTGTTGTCATTTGTGAGATAATATCTGTTGGTCCAATTCCTTTTGGCATAATTCGAACTCTGCCAATAAAGGAAAAAATAAAATTAGTGAAATCAATAATT
This sequence comes from Candidatus Woesearchaeota archaeon, assembly GCA_023267795.1. Lineage (GTDB taxonomy): Archaea > Nanobdellota > Nanobdellia > Woesearchaeales > DSVV01 > JACRPI01. Next base: position 15,923 of record JAHFMP010000007.1, read on the forward strand.
CCCATGATAATGCAATAACTCAGAATAATTAGTGCGATAATGTTCATATCAAAGAATGGATGAACCTTGAGAAATTTGTCTGCTATCGGAATCAAAAGTGTCACTCTGTCCCATAATATTTGGTTGTAAAAATAAAACAGGAAAGAGCCAATAAAATATGCTGCTGCCCAGAGTGCTTTCATTGTTTTGACATTTGTATAATATTCAACAAGTTCAATGTTTTCAAGGTTAAATTCAATAAGCGCTTTTGGAAATTTTCTGAGAAGAATCAGTCGCTTTGTTGTAATGACAGCATGATAGAGTCCAATATTGTATTTAAACTTGATTTCCTCTCCTTCTGTGAGAAATCTTCCGTATCGTGCGAAGAGTTCGATAAATTCCTTGCTTTCTTCAAATTTTTCCTGTTTTATGATTGTTTCTTTGAGATATTTCTCTACTGTTTTTGCTTCCCATCCTGCATTGAGAAGCTGTTCTCTGATCTCTTCAGAAGTAAATCCTTTCGCATGCTGTTGCTTAATGTAATTGATTAAACGTAATGTTGCATCAATGTCCATGATAAAATCCTGCATTCGCTTCGCTCATGAAGGATTTTAAGAGAATTTTGCTATTTATGCAAATTTTTTATAAACAGTATAGCTCTCTTAAGCGAAACAGCAAGATTTTCACCTTATCTATTTTTTATGTTTTGTATTATTTAAACATTGTTCTTTTGATAATTAGTAGTGGACAAAAATATTGTTCTGATTTTTCCGCCGCCCAAATATGCTCACTTGATTTTTCCTCTCCCCTCATTAATTAAGGGGAGAGAAAAAATCAAGGAAATTAGAAAAGAATAGTAGTTGGCGGCGGAAAAATCCTGAAGAACTCATAGAATATTTTTTATGTCCTCGACTAATTTCAACGATAATCACTCTTAAGTAGTTAAATAACG
>JAHFMP010000116.1 GCA_023267795.1 Candidatus Woesearchaeota archaeon
AGAAATTAATCCAAAAGGTGGGTTTATCAGATATGGAAATGTGAAAAATGAATACATCTTAGTGAAAGGTTCAGTACAAGGTCCTGCAAAACGATTGATAAGGCTGAATTTTCCAAAGAGGCCAGATGCGCTTGTGCCGAAAGAGGCACCAAGTATAGTATACACAAGCTTAGAATCAAAACAATAAGTGAACAAAAATGAAAATTCCAGTTTTAAATATGCACAAAACAGAAGTGGCAAAAAAAGAATTGCCAATATGCTTTCAGGAAACAGTGCGGCCTGATATTATCAAAAGAGCAGTGCTTGCAATCAGAGCAAACAATAGGCAACAATATGGAGCAGATCCAACTGCAGGAAAAAAACAAATATCCCGAGTTTCCAGAAGACGACGCGATTATCAGACATCATATGGTCATGGTATTTCCAGAGTTCCACGAAAAGTATTGAACAGAAGAGGAACGCGCTTTTACTGGGTTGGCGCTCTTGCTGCAGGAACTGTTGGTGGAAAAGCAGCGCATCCGCCAAAAGCAGAAAAAAATTGGACACATAAAATAAATAAAAAAGAAAATAAGAAAGCAATACAGGGAGCACTTGCAGCAACAATGCAAAAAAAGCTTGTCCAGGAACAAGGTTACATGCTTCCTGACAACTATCCATTCATGGTAGAATCAGAATTTGAAGGACTTGCAAAAACAAAAGAGGTATTAATAGCATTGGAAAAACTTGGTTTTGCAGAGGAACTTGTACGTGCAAGCAAAAAGAAATTGCGTGGTGGAAGAGCACGTTTACGAGGCAGAAAATACAAGAAAGCAAAAGGTCCATTGCTTGTTGTTTCAGGAAAATGCAAACTGCAGAAAGCAGCAGAAAACATTCCAGGTGTTGAAGTTGTGAGTGTAAGAAATCTTAATGCAGAAGTATTGGCGCCAAGCGCAAAACCAGGCCGCTTAACATTATTTACAAATGCTGCAATTGAAAAAATATCAAAAGAAAAACTATTCACATAATAAATCATAAATAATAAATAAAAACGTGAAAAAAATGGAATACATCATTAAATATCCACTTGCGACAGAAAAAGCAATTCGCATGATTGAAAGTGAAAATACAATGACTTTTGTTGTGGAAAGAAAAGCAAGAAAACCAGATATTAAGAAACAAGTACAAGAATTGTACAAAGTAAAGATTGCAAAAGTAAACACAACAATAACAGCAAAAGGAACGAAGAAAGCGTATGTGACATTAACAAAAGAAACACCTGCAATCGATATTGCAACACAATTAGGAATAATTTAGAGTGAAAATTTATGGGAAAAAGACTTACAGTTCAAAGACGTGGAAAAGGCTCACCTGTTTTTAGGAGTCCTAGCCATAAATGGGTTGGAAAAGCAGCGCACGTCTCTACAAAAACAACTGGAATCAAAGGAAAAATTACAGATATAATTCATTGTCCGGGGCACAGTGCTCCACTGATGACAGTTAAATGGGAAAATGGAGAAGAGCAATTAACAATTGCGCCAGAAGGTGTTTGTGTCAATAGTGTAATAGAAATTGGTACAGAAAAGCTAGAGAATGGCTGCACGCTTCAACTCAAAAATATTCCAGAAGGAACACTTGTATATAATATTGAAGGGACACCGGGTGATGGTGGAAAATTTGCAAGAAGCAGTGGTGTTTTTGCAAAAGTTCTTGCACATCAAGGTGCAGAGATTGCATTGATGCTTCCATCCAAAAAAGAAAAATTGTTTCCTCAAAACTGTAGAGCGACAATTGGTGTTGTTGCTGGAGCAAACAGATTGGAAAAACCATTATTGAAAGCAGGAAAACAATATTTCAAGCTCAGGGCAAAAGCAAAACTCTGGCCAGTAGTTGCTGGTCAATCACAGAATGCAGTAGAGCATCCGCATGGTGGCTCTCGTTCCAGCAAGAAGAACAAGCCAGACATTGCGCGGCGCTTTGCACCTCCTGGAGCAAAAATTGGAAAGATCAGGCCACGGCGTACTGGCCGAAAGAACAGGTAATTATTATGGCATTGAAAGAATTCAAATATCGTGGAAAAACATTGCATGAATTGCAAAAAATGAATCTCAAAGAAATTTCAGAACTCTTTCCAAGCAGATCGCGAAGAAAAATCAAGCGTGGATTTACTGAAGCAGAAAAAGTGTTCATCGAAAAACTGCAAACAAAAGCAAAAAAAATTAAAACGCATTGTAGAGACATGGTTATTTTGCCAGGCATGGTAGGCAGACTTATTGCAATACACGCAGGCAAGGAATTTAGGGATATCGAAATAACAGGAGAAATGATTGGGCATCGCTTGGGAGAATTTGCACAAACAACAAATAAGGTTTCCCACAATGCACCTGGTATTGGAGCAACAAAATCAAGTGCATCATTATCAGTAAAATAAAAAATAAAAAACAAAAAACTCACAGAGGATGAAAAATTTTTCATAAGCGTCGCCATACACGAACTAAGTGAGTGTACAGGCATCTGCGAATGTTAAAATTTTTATTATGGCGTTTGGATATGCATTTAGCACATACAATAAAGAACTTATGGCAAGAGCTGTTGGCAGGGACCTTTCTATCTCTAAAAAACAAAGTGTAGAGATTTGTAAGTGGTTGAGACACAAGCCACTTCTCAAGGCAAAAAAAATGTTGGAAGAGGTTATTGCAATGAAACAGGCAGTTCCAATGACGCGTTTTAACTGGAATGTTGGGCATCGTCCTGGAATTGGTCCAGGACGCTACCCCAAAAAATCAGCAGCAGCTATTTTAGGGATACTAAAATCTGCAGAAGCAAATGCCCAAACAAAAGGCCTGAACACAGGAAATTTGCATATTGTTCATATAAATGCACAAAAAGCTACAACGCCAATTCATTATGGCAGGCAGCGTGGCACAAAGATGAAGCGCACGCACATTGAACTTGTGTTGCAGGAAATGGTGCAAAAAGAAGAAAAGGCTGAAAAATTATGAGTTATAAAAAAATAGTGGAACAAAAAATCAAGGAATTCCAGATACAGGAATTCATAAAAAACAATTTGAAGCAGGTAGGATTAAGCAGTTCAAAACTCCAAATGACTCCGCTTGGAGAGAAAGTGGTAGTCAACGCAGCCAGACCAGGGTTACTCGTTGGAAGAAAAGGACAACGCATCAAAAAGTTGACTAATCAGCTTAAGAAAAAATTCAACCTGGAAAATCCGCAAATTGAAATTAATGAAATTGAAAATCCAAATCTTGATGCAGGAATCATTGCAGAAAGAGTTGCAACATCATTAGAGCGCTTTGGCTCTGCACGATTTAAGGCAATTGGCCATAAAGTGCTGGAAGATGTCATGAATGCAGGAGCATTGGGAATTGAACTTGTTATTTCAGGAAAAGTGCCAAGCGCACGTGCAAAACGATGGCGATTTTATCAAGGGTATTTAAAAAAAAGCGGTGAAATCGCAATCAGCGGTGTAAGAACTGCGTACAGTGCAGCGCAGCTCAAATCAGGAACAATTGGCATTCAGGTAAGGATTATGCCGCCTATTGAATTACCAGATAAAGTCAAAATGAGGTCAGAAGAGAGTATTAAAGCAGCAGAACAGGCAGCATCACAAAAAGCATTAGAAACGACAGAAGAAAAAGTAAAAAAAATTAGAAAAAAAGCACCAAAGAAGATTTAAAATGAAACAAAAAGACCTGAAAAAATTGACAATAAAAGAATTGAATGAAAAGTTGATGGAGTTAGAGAATCAACTAATAAAAGAGAGAGCACAGGTTGCTCGAGGCACCCAGACAAAGAATCCTATGATTATTAAAAATTTGCGAAAGACAATTGCACGAGTCATGCAACTCGGATCGCAGCAAAAAAACAAGGAGGTTGTTCACAAAGCATGAGCAAAATATGTACTACGTGCGGATTGCCTGAAGAGCTTTGTGTATGCGAAACAATAGCAAAAGAAAGTCAAAAGATTAAAGTTTACATTGAAAGAAAAAAATTTAATAAAAAAT
>JAHFMP010000117.1 GCA_023267795.1 Candidatus Woesearchaeota archaeon
CAATTATAGATGTGAAGAAGAGAAAACAATATTATCGTGCATTAGAGAAAGGAAGGATTGCATTTATTCAATACTTTTTACGGTTGTATCTTAAGAAGCATAAGGAGTATTTGTAATTACTCACACGCCCCGACAACATCTACAATACACTCTTGCAATTTGAATGGCAACAATAATTCTCACATTGTATGCAATAAATCTCATTGCCATTTCTCTTCTTCTCATGTACCATTTTTTAGAAGAAGGTCATTTACAAAATTATAACTCTGTTCACTCATACCTCAACGCATCTACTGGCTTCATTTTTGCTGCACGATACGCTGGAATTGCACCTGCAATCGCACCAACAAAGAATGAAAAGATTAACACTTCTAACAAAAATGCCGGTTCAATCTGCACACTAAAAATATCATATCCAGCAAGATGCGCACCAAATTCCACAATGTACGCAAAACCTGTTCCTATAGTTGTTCCAATAACGCCTCCAACGCTTCCCATAATTCCTGCTTCCATAATAAATAAACTGAGAATGTTTCCATTTGTTGCTCCTATTGCTTTTAAGATACCAATCTCTTGTGTTCGTTCTAAAACACCTGTAAACATTGAATTCATTATTCCAATTGCACCGACAAGAAGAGAAATTGATGCAATACTCGCAAGCACGAGTTGTATAACTCCTAACATTGCTCCAATCTGTTTCAACAACTGTTCTGGGGTAAACACATCAAACTCTTCATCCTGCAATGTTTTCAGCAATTCCTGTTCTATTTTCTTTCCTACTGTCTCTGTATCAATACCGTTTGTTGTTTGCACCACAAACACGTTGACAAAATCTTTTTTATTAAACAATAATTGTGCATCTTCCAAGCCCATATAGATTCTATCATCTGCATCTGTTCCGGATTCTTCAATAATACCAATAACCTTGAATTTTTGACCATTTATCACAATTGTATTTTTAATACTTATATCTTTGTCAAACAAATCATACGCAACATCTGCTCCTAGAACAATAGAACCTTTTTCTCCAGAAACAAAAAATCTTCCTGCTTGTGTTTTCAGGTCTGTATCAAGAAATGCCTTCTCATTTAGTGTAGTATCATAACTATTGATCATCACTATTTCTTCTTCTTTGTCAAATTCCACTGTTGCGTAATCAATCAAAACAGGGTTTGCATATTCAACTCCTTTCACGTGTTCTATTTTTTCTTTAATGTCAAGAGAAAGCCCCAACGATCCAGTTGGAGGGCCATGCAACCCTCCTGGAACAATACGAATAGAAGAAATACCCATCTTTTCAAATTGCTCTTGCACAGCATAATTCATTCCTTTGCTTATTGTCACTAATCCAACTATTGCAGCAATTCCTATAATTATGCCAATAATCGTCAACCACGAACGCACTTTTCTTGCTTTCATATTGTTCAGGATATAAAGCCAATATTCTTTATTTTTCATGTTACACTTTCCTCAACGCATCAATAATTTGTTTCTTTGTTGCTTCTCTTGCAGGAAGATAACCAGCAATCATGCCAAAACATAACGCGAATAATATACTGCCTATCATTAAAATAGGATCAAATGTGATTTTCAAAAATAAAAATCCAGACTGCTCTGCTGCATATTGTGTCATTTTTGCAATGCCAAACCCACACAACACTCCTATACCTCCTCCAAGAAGTCCAAGAAGACTAGATTCTGCAAGGAATAAAAGCATGATGTCCTTATTCTGCGCACCTATTGCTTTCATGATTCCTATTTCTTTTCTTCTCTCTAAAACAGAGGTATACGATGCATTCATAATTCCAATGCCTCCTACAATTAATGAAATGCTTGCTATTGCTCCGAGAACTGTATTAATAATGGAGATAATTGTTGAAAATTGTGTTAATAGTTGGTCAGGAGTAATCACTTCAAACAAATCATCTCCTCTTTTTCTTTCTAAAACTTTTGTTGCTTTTTTTGCAGTTTCTTGAAGATCAGCTCCTTGTTTTGTAATTATTTCTATCAGAGAAACCTGCTCTTCTTTCTGAAAGAGCTCTTGTGCTGTTTCTAGCGGCAATTCCACAACATTATCGTCTTCTGGATTTCCAATTTCCTCAAAAATTCCTACAACACGAAATCTCTTGCCATTGATATACACATTTTCATTTATTTGAATCTCTTTTTTGAACATCTCTGTTGCAGTTTTATAGCCTACAATTGTGCTCCATTTTTCTTCTTCTTTGAATAATCTTCCTTCGCTCACATGGAAGCTGCTATCTTTCCAGCGTTCTGCAAGATTATCTGCTTTTGTTGCCCAGGCAGTTACTTTTTTCTTTTCGTTATTGTACTCAATAATTGTTTGTTCCTGCAAATATGGATTCACCCAGAGCACTTCCTGTAATGCTTCTAGTGTTTCTACATCAGTCTCTGTTAATCCATTCTGTAAACTAGTAATAGAAGAGCCTTTTGGCATTACATACAGTCTGTTTGTTCCTATTTTTTCAAATTCTTCTCTGATCCCTTTATCAAGACCATTTCCTATAGAAATCAATGCAAAAATAGTTGTAATTGCAATAACAATCCCTATTATTGTCAGTGTTGTTCGAAGCTTTCGCTTTGTGATGTTGCTCCATGCAATTTCCAGATGCTCTACTGTTGTCATGCGCTATCTTTTTGTCAGCTGTTTTTTTCTCCATTTCCAGAAATACCATGCTCCTGCTGCTATGATGATTATTCCTATAAACCACCAGAATCCAGTTCCACTTTCTGCAAAACCATACTTTTTTGCTTCCCATGCTGTAAACATCTTTGTGGTGAGTGTCACTTCCTCATCATAGTTTTTATTGTATGCATCTTTATACATAAGTCTGAATTGTAATGGGAGTTCATCTATGTATTCATTTGTATAAATCTTAAACTGTGCTGTTTCATAATCATCACTTTCTAAATTTCCAAGATACACAGTATCACTTGATAAAATAGTATATTCCGAACTTGGCAGCAAACTCAATGTTGCATAGTTAATGTTTGCAATTCCAATGTTAGAAAGACTCACAACAATATTTCCATTTTGGCCCTCCTTATAGACTTCTGTTTCTTCTACATTTAGTACATACTCTGGCTCTGCATCAACAACTATTGACACATAGGTTGTTTTCTCATATTCATTATTTCGTTGGTCATTGTATGTTATTTTAACAGGAATAGTATATATCTTTACGTCTGCATCTGCTGCCACAATGAGACTAAATGTTGCTTGTGCTGTTTCTCCTCCACTGAGATGTTTTATAATTATTTCATTGCTTGTATATAGTGGAAAGATATCTGTTGTATTCTGAAGATTCAGCATAATAGAAATATCTTCAATATCATTTGCTCCTTTGTTTGCAAGAAGTAGTGTAATATCTCCACTTTGGCCAGGAGCAATTCTTTCAGGATCTGTTTTTGTTTCTTCGATGATTATATTTGTTGCTTTGCCTCCTACTTTAACAGTAAACGGATCAAACTCAATCCAGTTTCCTTTGCTAATCCCTTCTTCTGCTTTATATTCTAAGGTTATTTCATACTCTCCCTCGAATGCATTTTCATTGACAAGAAGTTTGTATTTAACTATTGCTTCACCTGTCTCAATTGATTTTGAATCATACACTTGGATGTCTCCTTTTTTCTTAATTTCTTCTTCACCACTTGCTATTGTGAATGGATAGTTTGTAAGGATTCTAAATTCTGTATTTTTTGATGGGCTTGTTCCATTATTAATAATGCTAAATCGCAATTCCACTTCCTCACTCTGATCCACAGGATCAGGTTCTTGAGCTGTTAGTGTTGCTGTTAATGCAGGACTATCCACAATATCTCCTGCTTTTACAAATGGAATAAGAAAAAGGAGTATAAGAAAATAATATATTAAACATGTTGAATATAGTGTTGCTTTTTTTCCATCTATCATTTTGTTATTCCATCTATTATTCTTTCTTTATCTCTTTAACTATTTTTCCGTCCTTTATATGAA
>JAHFMP010000118.1 GCA_023267795.1 Candidatus Woesearchaeota archaeon
GCAGCCTCCGACAAATTCCTTCAAAAATACTGCTCCTGCAATTGTACCAGCTTCTCCTTTTGCCCCACCTATATTTTTTATATCTGCAACATCTCCTTTAATGCTCTCACTAAAATCATCAAACAACGGCAACTGCCAACAGCGTTCATGTGTTGCAGTTCCTGCCGCAAGCATCCTCTCTATCATTCCAAAATCATTGCCCAAAATAGGAGTGACAGATTTTCCAAGTGCAACAAATGAAGCACCTGTCAATGTTGCAATATCAATAATTTCTTCTGGTTTATACTTTGTTGCGTAATGCAGTGCATCTGCGAGAATTAAGCGACCTTCTGCATCTGTGTTCATAATTTCCACAGTTTTTCCATTGAATGCTTTGACAACATCTCCTGGTTTTACTGCAGTGCCAGAAGGCATATTTTCCACGCATGGAATTACACAAAGAATATTTAATGGCAATTGCAATTCTGCAGCTGTTTTGATTGTATTGAGAACAATTGCTGCGCCTGTCATGTCTTCTTTCATATTTTCCAATGATCCTGTTGGTTTGAGGTTAATACCACCAGAATCAAAAGTGACTCCTTTCCCTACGAGTGTAATAGGAGGTTTTCCTTTTGCACCTCTGTACTCAAGCACAATAAGTGCTGGTTTTTGTGCACTTCCCTGACTAACTGCAAGAATACAGTTCATTCCCTGTCTGCGAATGTCGCTTTCTTCAAGAATTGTACATTTTAAACCGCATTTTTTTGCATATTTTCGCGCAATTTCAACAAGATAGCCAGGAGTGACAACATTAGATGGGCCATTTGCAAGATCTTTGACAGCATTTGCATTAGTGTATATAATAATAGTTTTTTCTATTACTTTTGTCAAATGTGAAGCGTTTTCTTCAGCATCAAGATAAAAGAAAAGTTTGTTTGGCTTTTTGTTCTTTGCTTTTTCTTGCGTTTTATAAGTGTCGTACAAATAGGAACTCAAGACAACTCCTTCTGTCAATGCAATGTATGCTTCTTCAGCGGTTATATTTTTTAACCCATAACATAGGCTCATGACAGTAAAATTCTTTTCTTTGTACTGCTGCAAACCCTTTACAAGCTTTCCTGCAAATTTACGGATTGTTTCCAACGTAATTTTTTCAGGATCTCCGAGACTTGCAAGCATAATTCTTGTTGCATGGATTTTTCCAAAAGTTAATGTTGTGAATGATTTGGAGTTTGCATGAAACTCATCATCGTCATGAACTATTTTTGTAAGTGCACCATTAAAAATAGTATCTATTTTTGTATATGCTTCTGTTTTGTTTTGAATATTTTTAAAAAGCGGAATTACCAGTGTCCCTGTTTCCAGATGTTCAATAGGCCCTGTCTTTATGACGACATCCATGTTGCTGTCATTTTTTTCTGCAGAAGCATACCATTTCATAGAAAACAACAATTTGTTTAAGTATTTAAAGGTTTCAATTATACTAAAGCGGTAAAGAAAGAATTTGCAACGTATAGCAATCCTAAGCCACATAAACGCTATGTCTCAATCCGTGCGAAGGATTCCAGCAATAATAATGTCGAGCGGTTTCATGGCTCATTTAGGCAACGAGACAAGGTCATGCGTGGCTTTGGCGGTCAGCAAAAGGGCTATGTTGATAACTTTCGAACATTTTATAATTTTGTTCGAGAACATCAAGGTTTGAAAAGCACACCTGCACAAAAGGCAGGATTAAAGGTCAAGGGAAACTGGAAGGAGTTGTTAGTAAAAGCAATGGATAAGTAGGAGGGGTTGTTCATGGAAAATCTAAAAAGATTACAAGAAGAATTAAAAAAACCACAAGTAAAAGAAGAGATTGAGAAATTTACGAACACAATAAAGAAAAAAGCTCTAATAAGTGCAGTTAAAAAGTTAGAGGATGGAAATGAAAATTTCTTAATGCAAAGAATATTTGAGTTTGAAAACATAAAATGGCTTTTCTTCGGACTGGGGTTTGGTGTTCTTGGTAGCTTGATAGCATCATATATTGTTCAGATAACAGTTAATGGGTATGCTTCGTTAAATTCACTGTCAAAATTGACGATTGCTGTATCTTTACTTTTGCTTGGATTAATTATGTATTTTATGAGAAAAAACTTTGTAAGAAAACTCGAACTTTTCAATATGTTAAAAGATGAGACAATGAGGGGGTTCATGGAAGCTCTCGAATTAGAAGCTACTATGAAAGTTGCTCAGAGGAATAAGGAATCAACCACTATGCAACACCCCTAAATGAAACAATACCAAAAATTAGAAAAATTTATATATAAGTTTTCTCATAAATAGGAATTATTTGTTTTGTGAGAATTAATAAAAAAGAATAATTCAATTTGATTTTTGGCGAAATCAAATGATGGCTTTTTTGAAAAATAATTGTTTGTTGGCGCAAACAATCAGCTAGTTCTAAAAGTATTTAGTAGTTGAAGTACTATATAAATGTTTCGATAGTAAAATTATACTATCACTTCAACAAAAAAAGAAAGAAAAAGAGAAAAGAGGGGTTGAACATGGACTTTATTGTGAAAAACGCGTTGGGGCAAGAACTGCCAACAAAAAGTGTTGGAAGTGCAAATATTAAAGTTATTGGCTGTGGTGGTGCAGGCAACAACATGGTAAGCTGGCTGCATAAAAAACAAGTCAGTGGTGCAGAAATTTATGCATGCAATACTGATTTGCAGCATTTGAATGTCACATCTGCTGACAAAAAATTCCTTATTGGAAAAGATATTACAAGAGGTCTTGGCTGTGGTGGCTTTCCACAAAAAGGAGCAGAATCAGCAAAAGAATCTATTCAGGAAATAAAAGAATGCCTCAATGGAGCAGATATGGTTTTTGTCTGTGCAGGAATGGGTGGCGGTACTGGAACAGGATCTGCGCCTGTGGTAGGAAAGGTTGGAAAAGATCTTGGTGCAATTGTTATTGGAACAGTTACCATGCCATTTAAAATTGAGCGAGCTCGTGTTGAAAAAGCTGAATTTGGATTGCAACAATTGCGGGAAGTTTCTGATACTGTCATTGTTATTGACAATAACAGACTTGTTCAAATCGCTGGCAATCTTCCTATACAGCAAGCGTTTGCAGTTGCAAATGAATTGGTTGCAACAATGATAAAAGGCATTGTTGAAACAATCAGCATCCCGAGCTTAGTTAATCTTGACTTTGCAGATGTCAAAGCAATCATGACAAATGGTGGTGTTGCTGTGATTGGTGTTGGTGCATCTGACACAAACAACAGAGTAGAAGAAGCTGTTCGTGGTGCATTAAGCAATCCATTATTGGAAGTAAGCTACGAAGGAGCAACAGGTGCATTGATTCATATCCATGGCGGTCCTGACTTGACATTGGAAGAAGTCAACGAGATTGGAGAGCTTGTCACAGAAAGTATGGATGATAATGCAAACTGTATATGGGGTACACGGGTCACTGATGATATGAAAGGAAAAGTAACAATAATGACGATTATGACAGGAGTCAAGTCTCCATGGGTATTGGGAAAGCCTGCTGCAAAGCAACTCCCGAAAGAGTATCCTGTTTTTAATGATGAGTTAGGGATCGAGATTGTGCATTAAAACATAGAAGTCCATGACAACTCACACCTCTGTGTGATATAATTTTCTGGGCCTTCATGTTGTTACCCCCAAACTAATTTCATGAGGGCCTCCCATTTTGGGAATGGTTTTTATCTTTATTGTTATTTTGTACGTATTAAGTCTCTTCTATGAAAAGTATAGAAAATTTTGAATAACCTGTCTAATGTCAAAATTCTCAATAGATGCCTTTGAATAAAACGCCCAAAAATAGATTATTCAAAGTCA
>JAHFMP010000008.1:0-7972 GCA_023267795.1 Candidatus Woesearchaeota archaeon
TCGTGCTTTTACATGCTCGAAAAAACGCTGAGCTTCTGTTCCTTTAAAGTATTGGAAAAGCTCTTCATAAGTTGCATCACGATCCATCCCTAAGTTTGGCTTGAGAACACCTGCAAGAATCTTTAAAGCAGTACTTTTTCCTATTCCATTTTTTCCAACAATACCAACAACTTTACCTTGGATTGGTACAGGAAGAGAAAAAAGCACAAAGAGATTTTCTCCATAGCGATGAATAGGCTGTTGATTGAATGCTTCTGGAAGATTAATAATGTCAATCGCATCAAAAGGACATTTATGGACACAAATCATACAGCCAATACATAGTTCTTCACTAATACCTGCTTTGCCGTCATCTGCTTTATAGATGCAATCTTCTCCTTTTCTGTTGATAGGACAGAATCTGATGCAAAGAAAATTCCCACACCCTTCTGGATTACAGCGATCTTTTCGAATTATAGCAATACGTTTCATGAAGTCAAAAAAGCTTAGAGCGTATATATAGTTTACTGTACCGCTAAGCAAATTAAAAAATATATTTAAAAAATTATAAAATATAATTACAGGTCATCGTGTTTGCGTTGCATCACTGCCTCTTTCTATTCCAATAATAGGCAGCAATAACAAGAACACTGAAAAATACAATATAGATTCCAAGAACACCAAATCCAAAGAGTTGCTCTCTAATGCCATGCCCAAAAAAGAGTGTTTGCCGAAACAGATCTTCAGCAACGACAAGCGGATTGAATTGTGCTATAAAAGCTGCTACACGAGGCATGATCTCCAAAGGAAGGATCACATCAGAAAAGAAAAACATGATCAACGAAAAGAATAAACTCATAAGAAGAGAAGTTTGACGCTGTTTCACAAGATAACCAAAGAACATCCCAACAAGAACATAAAGCATTGTCGCAAGCAAGACACTTAATAGAAAAACTGGAAGGTTCATAAAAAAATTCACTCCAAAGCTAACGTACGCAACAACAAAAAACACAAGTAACTGAAAGCCAATCAATAAAAGAGTTGTAATAAAGAGACCAAGAATAAAAAAAAGATTATTTATAGGAATCAGAAAACTCCGGAAATATGCATGACTATGTGCCTCATTCAATACAAGCATATTTGATAAAAGAATGCTGATAAAGCTCAGCATAAAAATAAGAATAATAGGAAATACAAGAGCTGTTTTGCTATGGTATTCAGAAGGAAGTGGCTGGAATGATGCAGTAATAGGATGCAAGAATTTCTCTGCGGTAGTTTCGTTAATAGAAGAAAATTTTGCAATATAAACATCAAAAGAGGCAGAAAGTCCTTCTAAATTCTGAATGCCCCTATCAATATTTTCTATATCAAATCGAAGTTTTTGTTCTGTTTCAGCCAAACTCAAATTCATTGCATCAAGATAACCAACAATAAGATCAATATGTTGAAGAATCTTTGTTGTTTGGTTAATAGTTAGTGTAGTCAAATCCATTGTTGCATTAAGATACTTAATAGAAGAATCAAGAAATACTGTTGTTTCTGTGACAGAATCATATACCCCGGTAAAAAGCGTTTCATTATATGTAAAATTAGAAAAAAATGTTGCAGCAGACAATGTATCCTGAATACCAGCAACAGAAGTATTGAAAGCAACAAGTGTGTCCCGCTCAGTAACAAGATCTGCAAGGACAAGAGTCCTATTTGCATTTTTTGAATATTGTTCACTGTATTGAAACACAGTTTGATTGAGTTGGTGTTGCATATCTTTAATTTTCATATATTGGGGCAGAAAAGCATCTTGTGCAAGAACAACATCATTATGTGCAGTGACAAGATCTTCCTGTAAAATTAAAGCACTTTTCTGAAGATCATGAACCTGTTGTTGTCCTGTTTCCATATCAGTAACAAACTGTTTAATATCAAAAAAGACTTGTTCTGCAAGTTCTAGACTTATTTGTTCACTGGAAATGGCAACTTTGTCTTTTAAATATTCCAAAATATAGTGAACAAGATTATAGCGTGTTGTATCGTAATAAAAAGTAATGCTGCCTGTTGCATTGCCAAAATCAGAAGAAAAATCTGCACAGAGTGTCACAGCATAATGAGTCATTGCACGAATACAAGTGTCAATACGATGAAAATAAACAATGCTCACTTCCTCTGATTCAAGCGCATCAACAATATCCTGGATACCTGCATTTAGTGGTGCATGAACTCCTATTGAAATGTCATGAAGAGTTTCACTGCTGAATGCAAAGCCAATGATAAGAATCAAAAAAAGCGGACCTAAAACAAGAAGAAGAAAGGATGTCCAATTCCGAAAAACTAACCGCAAATTTTTTATGATGATTGAAAATAGTGTATTTATCATACTATTACGTATCCTTTCCTTCTATAATATGTTCAAAGATCTCTGCAAATGTCTGTTTTGTGGAATATTTTTTTCGCAGGGTACTCGGGCTTGCATTCAAAATTATCTGACCTTCTGATAAAAAGCCGATCATATCACAGTATTTTTCAACAAAATCAAGCATATGAGAAATGACAATAATAGAAATCCCTTTAGAAGATAAATTCTTAATAAGATTCCAAATTATTTTTTCAGTAATCGGATCTAAGCCAGAAGTTGGTTCATCAAGAATAAGAACAGCAGGATTATGAATAAGAGAAATAGCAAAATCAAGCCTGCGTTTCATGCCTCCGGACAAATCACCTGCAACTGTATTTTTACTGGAAGAAAGTCCTACAAGACCCAAAACATCGTGCTCTTGTTTTTTGAGATCTGCGCTTGAAAGACTGTATAGTTTTCCATAGTAAAAAATGTTTTCATGCACAGTAAGCTCTGGATAAAAAGAGTTTTCCTGCGTGCAAAATCCAATGATTCTTTTAAGGAATGATGTATTTGTAGTGATGTTCTTTCCCTTATACCAAATAGTGCCAGAATCCACAGTGTAAAAGCCGATGAGCAGTTTTAGCAATGTACTTTTCCCTGCTCCACTTCTTCCAATAATCCCAAAAATTTCATTAGGATGAATAGAAAGAGTTAGATTTTTTATTACTTTTTTCTTGCCAAAACATTTGCTAATGGCATCAAAAACAACAAGTGGCTCTGCCATAAGAAATGTTGAGAGATATGAGTTTAAAAAGATTTATATAAGTAAAGAAATTCATAAAAAATATGTCACTGCAAAAACGACTTGCTCTCATCAAAAGCGTTGGAGAAGAAATTCTTACAGATGAAGAACTAAAAGAATTTCTGGAAAAAAAAGAACACCCTGTTGCCTATGATGGATTTGAGCCATCTGGAACAAGCATCCATATTGCACAAGGTTTGTTAAGGGCAATTAATATAAACAAAATGATAGCTGCAGGCTGTACATTCAAAATGCTTATTGCAGACTGGCATGCATGGGCAAACAACAAGATGTCTGGTGATTTGGAAAAAATCCAGAAGGTTGGCAATTTTTATATTGAAGTCTGGAAAGCATGTGATATGGATATTAAGCATGTGGAGTTTATCTGGGCATCTGACTTGGCAAAAGATACAAATTACTGGAAGATTGTCATGAACATTGCGAGAAGCAGTACCATTCAAAGAATCTTACGAACAGTAGAAATCATGGGAAGGACAGAAAAAGAAACACTTCATGTATCACAAATTCTCTATCCTTGTATGCAAGCAGCAGACATTTTCTATCTAAAAGCAGATATATGCCAATTAGGTATGGATCAAAGAAAAGTGAATGTTATCGCAAGAGAAGTTGGAGAAAAACTTGACTTTTGGAAACCCGTAGTTGTCAGCCATCACATGCTCATGGGTCTCGGAGAACCGCCAAAAGAAGAGTTAGAAGGTGCAGAGCGCGGGATTGCATTAAAAATGTCAAAATCAAAACCAGATACAGCGATTTTCATGTTGGATACGAAAGATGATGTGGAGAGAAAAATCAAGAAAGCATATTGTCCAGAGAAAAAAGTAGAAGAAAACCCGATGCTGGAGTACTGCAAATACATTATATTTGAAAAAGTGCATGAGATGAATATCAAGCGACCAGAAAAGTTTGGAGGAAATTTGACAATAAAAAGTTACAGAGAATTAGAAGAGATGTATAAAGATGGAAAACTTCATCCTATGGATTTGAAGACAGCAGTTGCAGAGTATTTGAATATGCTGATGAATCCTATTAGAAAAAAATTGCATGAGAACAAGAAAGCAATGAAATTGTATGAAGAGATTAGAACATTTGAAATAACTAGGTGAGGATTTATGTTTTATAGTAAGAGAATATAAAACAACTATTTTTGCTCCAACACAGCAAGTGTGTACTGGTCATCAAAATACTTCTTTGCAACGCGGTGCACATCAGCGGCAGTAACAGAGTTAACATGAACCAAATACTGATCAAGTGCATCAGTAGAAGCAGCATGATGCCAATAAGCAAGCTCTTCAGCAACAGCAGCAGTGTTTTCATGGCGTAATGCAAGGGAGCCTTCAATAAATGTTTGCGCTTCAAGAACATCATTCTTTTCAACAGATTTGAGTTTTTTCAATTGCTCCAAAATCAGCTCCTTAACTTTTGGAATGTTCTTTTTGTCCATTCCACAATAAATGCCAACGCTGCTAAATGTTTTGTTTGCATCATATTCAATGCCGACACTATAACACAAGCCACGTTTTGCACGAATTTCATCAAAGAGCCAGCCTGATTGTCCTCGTCCTAAAATACCACTAATGACATCAAATACAACACTATCCGGATCTGTGCGCAAGACTGCTTTATATCCAAGAACAAGATATGATTGTCCTAACTTTTTCTTTTCAACAACTACAGTCTTTTTATTTGCAGAAGGAACAACAGCAGGTGAAAGAGAAACAGATTTCTTGATCCATGAACTGCATTTTTGTGCAACAACATCAAGCGCACCTGGAATATTGCCAGCAATAATAATAGTAATTTGAGAAGAAACATACCATTTAGAAAAGTAAGCAAGAATCTGCTCGCGAGTCATTTTCTTAAGAAGAGAAACATTTCCATAAACAGGAAGGCTTGCAGGATGCGCTCCAAACAGAGCTTTGTTAAACAAAACCCACTGATACTGACGAGGGTTATCATTTATCATGTTAATTTCATCAAGAATAACCTTCCGTTCTTTCTCGAGAATTTTCGGATCAAAAAGAGAATGTTGTAACATATCAGCAAGAATATCCAGTGCAACGACAAAATGCTTGTTTGCAATTTTGACATAATAAAAAGTTCGTTCTTGTGATGTTGCTGCATTAAACTCTCCCCCATATTTTTCTATTTCATTGGCAATTGCCTTTGAGCTCGGCCTATTTTTTGTTCCTTCAAATAACAGATGCTCAAGAAAATGAGAAAGTCCAGCTTCACTTTTTTGTTCCATAATGCTTCCTGTATGAACAGAAAATTCTATAGTAACAGTTTCAGAAGGAGATTCTTTGTAAAGAATAGTCAAACCATTGGGCAATTTTTTTTTTATAACAGGAAGCTGCATAGAAAAACAAAGTTTATATAGATATAAAAAGATTTGTATTTTGTGAAAAAAATCAAAAAAATGCAGGAAGCATTGAAAAAAGAAAAAATAGACTATGCACTCTTTATAAACACAGAAATAAAAGATCCAAATATAAAATACTTTACAGGGCTTGATCTGGAATACTCATTTTTGTTGATTCCAAAACAAGGAGACTCACTCTTTCTCGTGTCTGCTTTAGAGCATGAGCGTGCAAAAAAATATAGTATTATAAAAAACGTAAAACAATATAAGAAACCACTACTGGAAATTAAAAAAATAATCAAAGAAAAAAAAGTGATAGGGCTGAATGAAAATTATATTACAATCTCAACAGATAAAGCACTGAAGAAGAATCTTAAAATCTACGAACAAAAACCAATACAAGAGATTTGCAAAGCAATTCGAATAATCAAAACAAGAGAAGAAATCAATGCATTGCAAAAAGCTGCACGAATTGCAGACACAATATTTGTTGCAGTCTGTAAAGAACTAAAAACTAACATAAAAAAATACAAAACAGAGAAAAACATTGCTGAATTTATAGAGCAACAGGCAAAAAAGTATGCTGATGGAATTTCATTTGAAACAATTGTTGCTTCTGGAAAAAATGCTGCAATGCCTCACTATTATCCACAGGCAATACTATTGCAAAGAGGATTTTGTTTGTTGGATTTTGGAGTGCGCTACAAAAACTATATTTCGGATATTTCAAGAACAATCTTTTTTGGAGCACCAACAGAAGAGGAAAAAGAAGCGTATGAAAAAGTCAGAAAAGCAAATAAAAATGCAATAGAGGCTTTAAAAATAGGAAGAAAATGCTGTGATATTGATGCTCTTTCAAGAAAAGAGTTTACCTATCCGCATAGTCTTGGCCATGGCATTGGAGTAGAAGTTCATGAATCACCATCATTCAGCCCAAAAAGTAAAGACGTTATTAAAGAAAATATGTGTTTTACAATAGAACCCGGAATGTATGTCCATCATAAGTATGGAATTAGGATTGAAGATGATGTTTGGATGACAAAAAAAGGTCCTGTTCTTTTAACAAAGAGCACGAAAGAATTATTATGTTTTTTTTAGTAATGTTTATATAGCAATCTATATTACTGATGAGCTATGAATACACAAGTCGAGAATCCGCTGGATTCTGTTATGTACAGTTATACAACAGATAACAGTAGATTAGAGATGGAGAATAGAATTCTTAAAGAAACAGTATCACACCTGCAAAATGAACTCAATAAATTCAGGCAACCTGCATTAATGGTTTGCGACATTATAGATATTATTGAAAATAATGCAATCATTAAAACACCAAACGGCAATAAATTCTTTGTGAGCATCTCAAACCAATGTACTGATATCAAAAGTGGAGACACTGTTCTTGCAGAGCAAAAGAATCTGACAATTGTTAAAAAAATACCTGCGAATAAACGATTTCATGTAGAAAAGTTTGTGATTATGGAAAAGCCAACAACAAAATGGGAAGAAGTTGGTGGCTTAGAAAAAGAGATTCAGGAAATTATTGAAGTCATTGAACTTCCATTAAAAAATCCTGGATTGTTCAAAAAAGTTGGAATTGATCCTCCAAAAGGAATACTGCTTCATGGTCCGCCCGGAACAGGAAAAACATTGTTGGCAAAAGCAGTTGCTGCGTCCACAAATGCTACCTTTATTGAAATTGTTGGTTCTGAACTTGTTCAAAAATTTATTGGAGAAGGTGCAAAGCT
Source organism: Candidatus Woesearchaeota archaeon (assembly GCA_023267795.1). Classification (GTDB taxonomy): domain Archaea; phylum Nanobdellota; class Nanobdellia; order Woesearchaeales; family DSVV01; genus JACRPI01. The sequence continues at coordinate 7,242 of JAHFMP010000008.1, forward strand.
TGTCAAAGAAATATTTGAATTAGCAAAAGAAAAATCACCTTCTATTGTTTTTATCGATGAAATTGATGCACTTGCAGCAAAGCGAATTGAACTTGGGACATCAGGAGAACGAGAAGTGCAGAGAACATTTATGCAACTATTATCAGAATTAGATGGCTTTAAACCATTGAGCAATGTGAAGATAATTGGATGCACCAACAGAAAAGATATACTTGACAATGCGATAATACGCCCTGGAAGATTGGACAGATTAATTGAAGTGAATCTGCCATCAAAAGAAGGGATTGCGCAGATTTTTAAAATTCACACAAAAAGAATGACATTAGACAAAAATATGAATACAGAAATTATTCTCAAGAAAACCCAAGGGATGAGTGGTGCAGAGATTCAGGCAATATGTACAGAAGCAGGATATTTTGCAATAAGAGAGAATAGAACACACATTCTTGAAAAAGATTTCCATGATGCCATTGCAAAGGTATTGAAAAAGGAAGAACAGGCTAAAGAGAGTTTGACAATGTTTGGTTAGAAATATTTTTCAATTACTTTCTTCAGAATAGTATCTTTCATTTCAAGTGTTTTTATCTTCTCTTTTGGAACCCATTCTGCATGGGTATGTTCATCACTGATGGTGTGATCTTCATTTGTTTCTTTAATGGTACAAAAATAGGTAATGCGCACAATCTGCTTTTCTTCATTTGTGAAAACTGTTGTTGCATCAAGAATTTGTT
>JAHFMP010000008.1:8072-15847 GCA_023267795.1 Candidatus Woesearchaeota archaeon
TGGGTATGTTCATCACTGATGGTGTGATCTTCATTTGTTTCTTTAATGGTACAAAAATAGGTAATGCGCACAATCTGCTTTTCTTCATTTGTGAAAACTGTTGTTGCATCAAGAATTTGTTTTATTTGATCGAGCTCCAATCCAGTTTCTTCTTTAATTTCTCTTCTAAGGCCATCTTCAGGTTCTTCGCCAAATTCGAGGCGTCCGCCAGGAATATCCCAAGCATCTTCTAAATCTGTGTATTTATTTGAACGTTTGATAAAAAGGATTTTGTTGTCTTTTTCAATGATTGCTTTAACGCCAATTTGTTGGTTCATGGTTCTTTTCTCTTCCATTACAAATTTGTACTTTTTATCATCTGTATCGATCCAAATACTTTCTCAATGTGTCTCTTAACATCTCATCTTTATATTGCAGTCCAAGTAGCTCTTCTCTTCTTATCCAACTTGCACTTGTGTGTTCTTCACTTAACTGCACTTCTCCATCATACGCACTGCAAATATATGTCACTCGCACAATGTGTTCATTTTGATTTCTAAACACTGTTTTTATTTCTAAAACATTTTTTATATTTTCTATTCTTAAACCTACTTCTTCCTTCACTTCTCTTTCTAAACCTTCTTCAAGCCCTTCTGCTACCTTTAATCTTCCACCTGGCAAGTCCCATGTTTCTGCAAGATCGCGATATCTCACTGGTTTGTATCTTTCTGACCTTTTAATGAGAAGAATAGTATCTACGCGTTCAATGATTGCTTTAACGCCAATTTGATGAGTGTTTGCTATCGTCTCAACCTTTCTCTTGTTCGTAACATCTCTTCAATATTTGGTGAAGTTCTCCAATCCCATCTTTCAGGTGTCTCAAGCTGCACTGCAATAACCTGTCGGAGGTATTGCGAAGGGAGCACATCTGGTACAGCAAAGACATATTTTTGCCCTTTTTCTTGAAGAAATAAATAAGATTCTTGTTTCTCTGCTTGATCTCGCAATTTTACTAGCTTTTTTATCTCTCTTCTTTCTAATTCTTGAAGAAACTCTTTTGTTCGCTCTACGCAAGTAAATGTATCCATTCTTCACCTATGCCTTTTTTTTGCTTTATCCTGAGCAATACGTCTTGAATCTTCTTCAGCTCTTTCAAGAAGTATTGCAAGTTCTTTGATTCCTTCTTGGAGATATTCTACTGCCATTGTTTTTGCAGTCGTTGGAAAATCTGCAATAGTTGTTAGTTCTCTGAGTCTTTCGTATGGTGGTTTGTTGAGTGATCTGTGGAAGTTATGTATACCTTCTGGATCTTCATCCCATCGTTTTGAGATTTTTACTAAATTCACAGCTGCTTGCTCCAAACTCTCTCTTGCATAAACGAGCACTTGCTCTGGGATATTATCGTTGCAAATAATATAATTTTTAAGAAAATTGTATTCTCCATGCTCCACTGCGTGCTTGATTATTCTAGTTCCTAATTCTATCCGATTGATATCTGGGATCTCCTCATACACTAAAAAAGACACGAGTTCTGATGAGCGAAAATCCATTTGATATTTTAGGCATTCTTTTAGTGCATTTGTTGCTGCATTTGCTATCTTGCTTCTTGCTTGCTTTCTTACTGAAGAATGATACATTGCTTGATGAGAGATACGTACAAGATCTCGATATCTTCCTTCTTTCACTCTCCATTCTATGCTCGTTCTTACAGCTCTGTTTCTATAGTGATTTATTCTCTGCTTTACTTCTGCTGGAAAATCTTTATCGTTTAGGATCTTATCATATTTGCGAAACTCCCTAAAGGAGGCTGTTTGAGTTATGGAACCACAAGAGAGATACAGAGATAACTCAGTTGTAACATAATCTTCTAACCATCTTTCTGCTGCAACTATAAGGTTACCTCTTGCCTTTTTTCTTACCTCTTCAGAAAATGTGGTATCTCTTTCTATTTCCGTAAGTTCTTTGAAGGTTCCATACATAATTTTTAACTCTAGTGCTTTCGTTGCAGCTTCTCTTGCTTTTCTTTTTATGGTTCTCCCTATTCCTTGTGGAAAAGTATTATTTTCTGCAAGCTTGATGATCTCTTCATATTTTTCTGAATCAAAATGATTTTTAAGAACCAAAAGTGCTGCTCTCCCTCTTGTGGTTGCTACTGGATGTTGTTCCATAATAAGAACAAGGTCTTCTAATTGAAGCACATATTTTCCTTGAATCATTTTATCAATGCTCCAAGTCTTTCTTCAAGTAATCTTCTTCCTTCTGTTCCATTTTCTGCTGATTGCCATTCTGTCATTGTAGTTCTTTCAAAGGTAATCAAGAAGTATTTTTATAAATGAAGGACTCTTCCTAGTCCTAAAAGTCCTAAAAAATGAACGAACAACAACTGCTTAAAGAGTTTGGATTGACAGAATACGAGATTAAAGTATATCTTGCGCTTGCAAGATTTGGAACAGCAACAGCACCAAATATAATCAAAGCATTGACAGTTCCCTCAAACAAAGTCTACGCTTCCTTAGTGCGATTAATAGAAGAGGGTTTTGTTGCAAGTTTAGCAGTAAGACCAAAGCAGTATAAAATTACAGGCACGCAAAGATTTCAAAGCATACTCAAAAAAAAGCAACAAGAACTTCAAGTCTTAGAAAAAGAAATAACAACTTTTCAAAAATCACTCAGCCCAACCTCTGATTTGCAAGATGTTGCTATTGTTCTCAAAGGAAAGAAGAAAATTATCGAAATGCTCAGCCAAGCATCTGAAAATGCAAAGCTGTTTGGCTATTCATTTGTTGGGGATCTTTATTTTGATTATATGAGTGCAAAATCTGTAGCAAGTGCAGTACAGCGAGGAGTAGAATTCCGTTTTCTCGTGCATAAAACATCCAAAAATAAACCAGCAATAAAACAGTGGAAAAAGATTGGCGTCAAAATAAAATATTACCCAAAAGAAGAGCAAAAAAGTATTAGGTTCAGCACATTTGATGGAAGAGTCTGTCGAATTACTATTGGACAACCAGAAATTGCAAGAGAAGAAGATTATTTGTCGTTTTGGATTGAAAGTCCTGCATTTGCATTGCTCCTAAAAGATCAGTTTGAAGTTATGTGGAAAAAGAGTGTTGATTCCTAGACTTCTTACTTCTTTTTACCTTCAGCTGCTTTCTTTAGCGCATTTATTTTTCTCAAATCATCTATATAATTATTTATTTTTGTCTTCTTAAAAATGCTAAATAATCCCATTGTTTTCTTATTATTCTAATCTTTTATATTGTTTCTCATTTTTTCCACTACCTTTATATTCCTGATTTCATTTTTCTTCTCTATGGGTTTGCAACTAAGAGATGTAGTAGAGGGAAAGGAAATTGAACTTAAAGATTTAGCAGGCAAAAGAATTGCTGTTGATACTTTTAATATTCTCTATCAGTTTCTTGCATCTATTCGATCTCCAGATGGAAGCCTCTTAACAGATGCAAAGGGAAATGTGACTTCACATTTAATGGGACTATTTACAAGAACAACAAGTTTGATGCAACATAATATGCAAATTATCTTTGTCTTTGATGGCAAAGCACCAGACTTAAAGAGAAAAGAGCAAGAAAGAAGAAGACAACTAAAAGAAGAAGCAACAGAAGCGTATGAAACTGCAAAAGAAGAAGAAGATATTGAAGCAATGAAAAAATTTGCAAGTAGAACTGCACGATTAACTCCAGAAATGCTTGTTGATGCAAAAGAACTTATTACTGCACTTGGATGCCCAATTGTGCAAGCAGCAAGTGAAGGAGAAGCGCAAGTTGCCTATCTTGTCAAACAAGGAAATGCAAACTATGGCGCAAGCCAAGATTACGACACACTTTTATATGGAATCCCAAGACTCGTAAGAAATCTTTCAATTGCTGGGAAACGAAAAAAAGCAGGAACGCATGTCTATGAAACAGTCAAACCACAGCTTGTCTTAACAACAGAGGTACTCAACACATTAGGTATTGATAGAGAACAACTGATTGTACTAGCAATTCTCATTGGAACTGATTACAATCGTGAAGGAATTCCAAACATTGGTCCAAAAAAAGCATTAAAATTGTTGCATGAATATAAAAAAGATTTTGAAGCAATATTCAATGCAGTCGAGTGGAATAAACACTATTCCTTTTCATGGAAAGAGATTTATTATTTGATTCTGCACATGGAAGTTGCAAAAGAGTATGAAATAAAATTTAGACCATTTGACAGTGCAAAAGTAATTTCTTTGCTTTGTGACAGGCATAACTTTGGTAGAGAACGAGTAGAAAGCACATTACAAAAGTTAGAAGAAATGAATACACAAAAGAAACAAAAAGGATTGAATGATTTTTTCCAGTGAAAATATGACGAACGCAATTAAAATACAGGCAAAAAAAGCAGAAGAAGTCAAAGTATATCTTATGTCAACAAATAATCTTTCTCATACTGCAAAAGTGCATGCAAAAGAAGAATACATTTATTTCCCAGTAATAAGAACAAAAGATATCCTCAAAAAATACACCATTGTTCAAATATCATTACCTAAAAAAAAAGAAAAACAAAAAGATCTAAAAACAAAAATATCCTCTCAATTAACAAAAAAAGAGCAAGAACACCTCAAAACATCTTTTGACCATATTGGGACTATTGCAATTCTTGAAATTGATTCACAACTTGAAAAAAAAGAAAAAATTATTGCAAATGTGCTTTTGGAAATGTTTCCTTCAATAAAGACTGTACTTAAAAAGGCAGGATCGCATGAAGGCGAGTTCCGAACGCAGAAAATGGCATTGCTTGCGGGTGTTGAGACAAAAGAAACTTGCCATAGAGAAAATGGAGTAATGTTATTTTTGGATGTGGAAAAAGTCTATTTCTCCCCGAGACTCAGTACAGAAAGACAAAGAATTGTGAAATTAGTAAAAAAAGGAGAATCAATTCTAGTAATGTTTAGCGGGTGTGCACCATATCCATGCATTCTTAGCAAGCACACCTTTGCAAAAGAAATTTATGGTGTTGAATTAAACCCAGTCGGGCATCAGTATGGTTTACGAAACGTTGTTGTCAATAAATTGAAGAATGTATTTTTGTTTAATGGTGATGTTCGCACTGTTGTGCCACAACTTAGAAAGAAATTTGATCGCATTTTAATGCCACTTCCAAAATCTTCTGAAGAATTTTTGGATGTTGCGCTTGCAGTTGCAAAGAAAGGAACAATCATTCACTGCTATGACTTTTTGCATGAAGAAAAGTTTCAGGATGCAGTAAAAAAGATTGAAAAAGCATGTGCAACTGCAAAGAAAAAGTGTAAAATTCTAGGAATTTTCAAGTGTGGACAGCATAGCCCAAGAACATTTAGAATTTGTGTAGATTTTGAAATTCTATAAAAAGCCACACTCAGGAGTTACTTCCGACAATCATCTCCCTAAGGATCAGTTGGTGTTCACGTCATCATTGTGTGCAGCAGTGATATTTTCTCTCTTTCTTATATAGTTTGTTCTGATTTTTTAATTAAAATGTAAATAAGAAGAATGCTGAAGAAATTTTTGAGAAAAAATAATTTAAAAATAAAGAAAAAACTATTCAGTAACCTGCACAGTCAATAACAATTTCTCATATTCATTTGTGTTTGCTTGATTGGTAATATAATCAATATACACATCAAAAATATAAGTACCTGGAAGAGTTGGACCCCCTTCATCAGTGATAGTATCACTTACTTCAACTATAAGAGGAAGAACAAGTTCTCCGCCACGTTCAAGAGTATATGGGGTATACAAATTCTTGCTCATCCATGCTTGAATAAGCTTATCATCTGTCTCTAAAATACTTCCACTGAAATCCTTTGCTTCTCTGAATTTAATAGTAACCACAAAGTCATGGTCAGCAGAGCCAAGAATGTTCCGAATTGCAAGACCTGCAACATACACATCACCGGGATGTAAATTTTTGATCAGCGGTGTTGATAGAACAGCACGAGTTGATGGAGTAAATCGTTCTTCTAATAGTGCCTTTTCTGCATCACTCATTGTATAATCAACAAATTCAGAAACTTCTTCAGCAGTGCTGGATTCTACTACTGCCTCTTCTTGTAAAGGAGTCTCAGTCATTGTTTCCTCAGCAGTCTCTTCTGTTACTGAACAAAGTGCAACATCGCTTACCTCTGTTCTATCACTACATACATAAACTTTTTCTGTACCACAACCCATCAAAAAAATAAAAATGGTAAAATTTACTATAATTAAAATTTTGTTTTGTTTCATTATTTCACCTCTGAAATAGTAATGATTTTCATGTTAGGATATGTAAAATTAATTTTATCAAGAAGTTTTTGAGAAACATATCCTGTAGTTAAAAATAGTGCTGGAAGTTTTTCGAGTTGTGCTGCAACAAACACAGTAGCAAATTCCCCTTCATTACACTTTTTTTTGTTTTTTGCTTTGCAAAAATAACGTACAGAGCCAAATGTTGCAGGAACATCGACAATACAATCTATCTCTCCTTTTTTAATTATAGAAAAGCGAACAAAAACACCTTGTTTTTGGGAAAAAAAAAGTGCAACCTGTTGTGCAAAAGAATTATCATGAGGGATTGATACTGAAGAAGGTAAAGAAGGTGCTAAAGAAAGCTGTTGTAAAGGAATCTGCTTTTGCACAGTCACTATTCGTTTTTGTTTTATAGGTGGGATTGGTACAGGAGATTCTTGAGGTAATGAAGTAGATACTACTTGTTGTGGCTGTTGAGAAAAAAGTGCTCGAAGCCCTTCCTGAACATCTTGTTCTGTTGCAAGATACCATTTCCAAAAGAGCTTTGTTTGAGAAGCAACAGTAACCTCAATAGGTTTGGAATAATCTTTAATAGTGCGTAAAGAAACCCTGACTAATGGAGTTTGATCAATATCAGAAAGCACTTTTTTTTCCTTAAGAAGCTGAAATGTTGTTTTATCTTTTTCATGAAGATATTTATAGAGATCAACAAGCTTCTCTTTGTTCTCAAAAGCATAATAAACTGGACTTCCACCCATCTTTACAGTAGTAACACCTACTTTTTTGTCATGAACGAGGTCAGAAAGCACAGCACCCATTATAAAAGTGTCTGCATGAAACTCTTTGACTAAATCAGAAGGGACAACAAGCCCTTTCATCTTAACAACAGCGAGTACTTGCTCTTTGTCTATCATAAAAAAAGTGAACTAAGTGATTTTATATAGTTTGTGAGAGCATTTTATTAAATTACTTTTATAAATGAAGAAATGATTCTCTAAATTATGTTTGCAGCACAACAAGATCGAGTACGAACAGACCACCTTGTGCTCGGAGAAAGGGGCCAAGATCCAAAAAAAAGAAAAGTCCCAACAGTAATGAGAGGAGTACATATTCCATTGCATTTTGAAGGAACAAATTATGAAACACCTGAACCTTGTTCTCTAAATGTGATTATTGAACAATTTTATGATAAAGAAAAAAAACCAAAGACATTTCCATTTGTCCTTCATCCAGAGGAAGAAGTAGTAGGAAGAACCGGATTAATATATAAAAAAGGACCAATAGTGAGTCGCGAGCACGGTTTTTTGGGTACATTTGAAGATATTCTTTGTGTTGAAACAAGAAGCAGACACGCTGCACGCAGAGGATTTACCTGTCTTGGCTTTTATGATGGAACAAAAGTAGATCCATTTTATACAGAAGCTGGAGAAATAGATTTACTTTTCCGAAACGAGCTTCCACTTCCTGTTGTCGTAACAGAACCTTTTTCTCCTGCGCAAGTATGGATTATTACAAATGTTGATCCAAGAACTAAAGAGTTGA
>JAHFMP010000119.1 GCA_023267795.1 Candidatus Woesearchaeota archaeon
AGATGTGGAAATAGAGGATGAACTCAATGGGATTATTGCAAATAAAGGAAAAGCGAGGGGAAGAGCAGTTATTGCTCCAATGCTTATTGAGAAAGAGAAAATTAATGCAGTTATTTTGAAAATGAAAAAAGGAGATATTCTCGTTGCACAAAGTACCACACCAGAGTATATGGTTCTTTTGAATAAGGCAGCAGCAATAGTGACAGATCAAGGAGGAATGCTTTCTCATGCAGCAATTGTCAGTAGGGAAATGAATATCCCTTGTATTGTTGGAACACGATTTGCTACAAAGAGGTTTAAAGACGGCGATCTCATCGAAGTTGATGCAGAAAAAGGAATAGTAAAAAGAATGTAGCAAATGCACCAAATGACGACAGCGTTTTTTATAGTATTCAAACAGAATTCGACAGTGGAGTAGATAATCCATACTATTTTATGCCTGTTATAAATAACAGAAATTCTGTGGTATGTAACAGCCATCATTTTATCCATATTTCTTTTATTGTGTAGGGAATTTGATATTTCTTTAAGAGGGACTTTATTTCATATAAAACATCTTTTGATATGAGAATTGTTTGTGGACTTATTTTTTTCCCTCCAAGTTTTTCAAGTAATCCTATGCAGGTATATCTCTTTTTATTCTTAATAGAAGTATATCCATAGCATGCACGTAAAAATGCCATCTTTTCTGCTTGAAGAATTTTGCTTGTATCGTAGGTAATGAAGAATGAATACTGGAGGTTGGAAGGACTTTCTTCAAAGCCACCATACAAAATTTTAGAATAACCAATGATATCCTCTTTTAACTCTTTCCATCTATCTTGCTCAAATGAGCCAACTATAATTTTGATAGGAAGTTCAATTTTGCGCAATACCCAGGTTTTTCGTATCTTTAATTGGAATTTATTTAGTTCCTTTTGTGTTAGCTTGTAAGTAAGTTTTTCTTTACTCATGTCCTTGATATCAATGAATAAGTCAACATCACTTTGCTTATTAAAATCACCCCTTGCAATACTTCCAAATAGAACAATCTTTTTAATTATGGAAAACAGATCTTGATTTTCCATAAGTTGTGAGATAAAATCATAAATATAAGCATAAACCTCATTTTGTTTCACAGTTCTTCACCCAGCTCCTCTGTTATAATTCTCTTTATCTTTTGTAAAATGATAATAGCTTCTCCTACTCTTTTTTCATCTTTTTCTTTTCCGTAACATAAAAGATCCCTATACTTTTCTTGTTCAAGCATCAACTTAAGTATTTGTTTTTTTTGTGGAAATTCGAATGGAATATATTCTTCTGCTTTTCTTAATGAGGAGAAATAACGATGATTGACTCTAAATCCGCTAGAGACAAGCTCTTTCTTGTGAAAGAAATATTCCAATAAATTTGTTGCTGCTTCAGACACGGCGAATCCTATAATCTTCTGACGGTCAACAAGAAGGCCCATACGAATTTTCTCATTGATATCTTCTAAAAATTGCTGAAATGCTTTTTTATGCTCTTCTGGACTTGTCATTTATCAAGATCTTTTATTAAGATATTTAAATTTTTCCGTTATTTATAACATATTTTCTGTTATATATAACAGGGATTCTAAAATAATCAAACATCAACAAAATACAATTCAGGATCTTCTAAATGTTTGACAAGTTCATTCATGAATTGCGCAGCAGTTCCGCCATCAACAATCCGATGATCAAAAGTAATAGACAAAGGCAATATTTTGCGAATCACAATCACTCCATCGCGAACAACTGGTTTTTCTTTCATGCGATAAATCCCAAGAATTGCAGCAGTGCCAGCAGGTATAATTGGTGTTGCAGCAATTCCTCCATACGAACCAATATTTGTAAACGTAAATGTTGCACCTTGTAAATCTGATGCACTAATGTCTCGTTCCTTGCAGTGCGTTGCAAGAATTTCAATTTTTTTTGCAATCTCAAGAATACTGCGAGTATCAACAGAGGTTACTACAGGAACAAAAAGTCCTTGTGCAGTATCAACAGCAAAGCCGAAATGATAATATTCTTTGAGAAGAATTTCTTGTTTCTGCGCATCAAAACTTGCATTCAAATACGTAAATTTTTTGAGAAGACCAGAAACTGCTTTCATAATAATTGATAACATCGTGAGATGAATCCCTTTGTTTTCTGCAAATTCTTTTTTGCTTTGCCTGAGTGCTTCAAGGGCAGTAATATCAACTTCATCAAGATGCGTGACGTCTGGAATTGTTTGTTTTGAAAGAGTCATATTGTCAGCGATTGCTTTGCGAATTCTTGTGAGCGGCATATGCATGACTCTCCCAAATTTATCAAATCCAACGCTTGGTGCAAAAGGTTTTGTTTCTGTAGTTTGTTTGACAGGAATTGTAAATTGTTTTCCAGAAGTGCTGCGTTCAACATCAGCAACAATAATTGTTCCGTCTTTGCCAGTTCCTTGCACAGTTGCAAGATCAACTCCTAACTCATTAGCTTTTTGTCGTGCAGCAGGCAATGCTAAAATCACTCCAGATACTGCAGCAATTTTTTGTGGAACAGCAACTTCTTTTCGTCTTTCTTCTGTTTTTTTTGGTGTAATAACAGGAGCAGTGCTTGTCACGCTTTCTCCTTTTTCTCCAATCGTAACAAGAATATCGCCAACATGAATCGTTTGTCCCTCTGCAGCATGAAGTTGCAAAATAGTTCCAGCATGAGGAGAAGGAATTTCCACAAGTGCTTTTGCAGTTTCAACATCGCCCAATGCTTGATCTTCTTTGATCGTTTCGCCAACTTTCACTTTCCATTTGACAAGAACTCCTTCTGCGATGCCTTCACCAACGTCAGGAAAGCGAAATTGATATGCCATGGCCTCAGTACTCCATTAATTTTTTTGCAGTAAACAATATTTTCTCAGCGTTTGGAAGATACCAATTCTCTAATTTATAGAGAGGCATTACTGTATCATAGCCAGTCACACGAAGAACAGGTGCTTTGAGATAATATAATGCCTTCTCGCTAATTTGTGCAGCAATTTCTGTACTAAATCCGCAAGTGCGTGGTGCTTCATGCACAATAAGGACTCTACCTGTTTTTTGTGTTGTTGCAAGAACAGCATCAATATCATAAGGAGAGATTGTTCGAAGATCAATAATTTCGACATCAACTCCTTGCTGACCAAGCTGTTGTGCAACCTCTTGGCAAACACTGACCATAACACCCCAACTAATAATGCTCATATCTCTTCCTTCCTTGACAATACGCGCTTTTCCAATAGGAACAGTATATTCTCCATCTGGAACTTCTCCTTTTGCAGTTCTATACAATTTCTTTGATTCAAAAAATATAACTGGGTCTGGATCGCGAATAGCGCTCAATAATAATCCTTTTGCATCAGCAGGAGTGCTCGGCACAACGACTTTGAGTCCTGGAATGTGTGCATAAAATACTTCAGGACTTTCGCTGTGATGTTCAGGTGCATGAACTCCTCCTGCATAGGGTGAGCGGATAACAAGCGGGCACGTAAATTTTCCTCTGCTTCGTGTGCGCATGCGTGATGCATGAGAAATAAGTTGATCAAATCCAGGATAAGTAAAACCATCAAACTGAATCTCTGCAACTGGTCGCATTCCGTTTATCGCCATGCCAATAGAAATCCCTACAAGTGCAGATTCTGCGAGAGGAGTATCAAACACTCGTTTTTCACCGTACTTTTTTTGCAATCCTTCTGTTGCTCTAAAAACACCACCATTGTAACCAACATCTTCGCCAAATACCACAACAGTTTGATCCCTATTAAGTTCATAATCCATTGCAGAACGAATT
>JAHFMP010000120.1 GCA_023267795.1 Candidatus Woesearchaeota archaeon
TTAAATCCTGCCCATACAATGCCTGAAAAAATTTCCACAAAAATAAGATAGTAATAATTTTGGGAAAAAATCCAGAATAATGGAACAAACGGAACTAAAAAACCAGTAAAAACAAGCACGCGTTTATTCCCAAAACGATCAGCAATTGCACCCCAATGGCGAAACACAAAGAAGCTTGCACAGGAAGCAAGAGCAGTAATGATAGTAAATTGAAGATAGCTAAAGCCAAGACCACTATCTCCAGCAGAATGCAACATATAAGGAATAAAATATGGTGATGCAAGGTTTGCAGCAAAACTCATACTGCACATGTAAAAAACATACTGGCCAAAAGATGTTACTCTGACATGTTTCAAAAAATCATAAAAAGTAATGCCATGAAAAGAAGGAAGTTTCTGAAGCTGCAGATCTTCTTTCATGCGAATGACAAAAATAATAGCAATCAATTTTGCAAGTAAGCCGCAAAGAAACAAAATGCCGTAGGCAAGCCAGATGTGCACATCTGCCAAAATAGAAAGGAGATAGCCGCCGAGAGTAGCTGCCAAAAAACCAAAGCGTCCGGCAGTCTGGTTTTTTCTCCCAAAAAATCTTCCTCGTGCATGCTCTGGAACAATTGCAGCAAGCCAGCTGGTCCATGCAGGTGTATAAAAACCACCAAAAACATAATACAAACTAAAGCAGATAATGAGAGAAAATATACCAATAGAAGGAAATAACAATGGAACAAAAAATAGAGGAAGCCATGTCAATGCCTGCAAAAAAAGAAACAAGGCAATAACTTTTTTTCTGGTTCCAAACAAATGAAGTATTTTGACAGAAAGAAGCTGTGCACATGCTCCTGAAAGCTGTGGAAGAGAAGATAAAAAACCAATAGAAAAAGAAGAGGCATGGAGTACCAGTGAAAAAGGAACAAGAAATTTTTCCGCAATATTCTGAGAAATGCTTGCTGCTCGTGTTTCTGCCAATATAGCAGTGAGATTTCTTTTGAGTGTTTGTTTTTCTTTACTTTGAGAAAATTTTTGGAAAGGCATACACGCATGAACGTACTTGAATATTTATGTTTTATCAAAGAAAAAGCAAACAATAATAAATGAACAGCACTCAAACAGCAAAATGAATCAACCAGGCCATAAACTCCATCCTGCAACTGATCCTCACAAAACAGTCAAAAGTGGAAATTATGTCACATTGCATTACGTCGGCAAGCTTGCAGATGGAAGTGTGTTTGAATCCACAAACAAAAAGCCATTACACTTCTCTATTGGAGAACATGCTGTTATTCATGGCCTTGAAGAAGGAGTGATTGGTATGAAAACAGGTGAAAAAAAAAGAATCATTGTGACGCCAGAAAAAGGATACGGCAGATATCACAAAGATCTTATTGAAGAGATTCCATTAAGCAAAATTCCTAATGAGATAACGCCATCTGTAGGAATGGTAATTAATCAGGAATCAAAAACAGGAAGAACCATCTTTATGAAAATAGTCAAAGTCAACAGAGAAAGTGTTGTTGTAGATATGAACCACCCGTTAGCAGGCAAAACACTTGTTTTTGATGTTGTTGTAATGGATATTCAGTAATGTTTTGATTTTTTATACATATCGAAAAATTTTAAAATATCCCTTTCAAGTCATTTGCACTTTTATACAAAGCATAAAGGGTTCCTGGATGCTCTCTTTCCAATTTCAAAAGAAGTTCCTTGAGTTTGTGTTTTTTTGGTTTGAAGAAAATGTTATAATACTGACAAAAGAGTGTAAGCTCTTCATCTGTTACTGCATTGAAAAAACATAGGTCTATGCTCTTTTTCTTTTGTTTCTTTTTACCAAAAAACAGCTGTTCTAAAAAAACAACAACAACATCATCCAATGTTTCCAACTGAACAATAATGTCTGTTTTTTTTTCTGCTTTTTCGATGACAGTAAGCGGAACGTGCAACACATGTTCAACAAAATATCTGCTGGCAGGATCTTTTGCAATAATCCGCTGTCCTCTTTTGAGTTTTTGGTGCTCTTTAATATATTTTCTTACTCGCCTCTCAATAATGTGCACAAAACAAGAATGGCAATAACGATTGCAATTGCTTATATATCCAAGTTTTGTTGGGATTTCTCTTTGACAGCTGAGGCAGTTCATGACTTTAGAAAAATAGTTTCATAGGTTTAAAAATTATCTTATTTCGCTGCTGTCTTGATTTTTGTTGATTGTTTTTGGTATTCTTCTTCTCTTTCTCTCATTTGTTCGAATAGACTTTCATGGTATCTTTGTACTCCATGTAATTGAGGATGCTGGAGTACAAGCTCTCGGAGAGAAACTGATTTTTCACTTTCTAAAAGCATTTTAGGATTGAGGCGAAGAAAACAGAGAACTCCTGAATATTGGATCAGAATCTCTTCTTTATTTTCTTCTATTACTTTGTTGTATATTTCAGGATGAATGCCATTATAAACATCATCTATAGACAGGACGAGATCTAAAGTAAATGGAACAAAATGAGGATGTTTCTCTCCTTTTTTTCTCACATAGGCATCCACTACGAGCTTGTATGTATTTCCTAAAAAAGATAGACGTGCATTATGAATGACAAGTTCTTTTTCATTGATATAAATATTCTTTTTTGGTGTCTCTGGTTTTATAGAAATTTCAGACCGTGTTAAAAATATTTGGGTCCATTCAAATTTTGTCAATTCTGCCGATGTTCTTTGTCTTTTCTGTGCATTTTTCCATGCATGTTCCATGTCTTTAGGATTGTACATATCTTTGAAGTAGTCATCCTTTATTTATAATAATTATTCTCTTTCTGGTAAAAAGAGTGAGCATGTGTTACAATGTTTAAAAATGATAAATATAGTTTTAGCGAACCTCTGGAACAACCAATGACGAGTGCTTGTAGAATTTTACCTGAAAAACTTTTCTCGCTTCTGAATCACATACACTACCAAACCAAAGACAACAAGCAAAACAACAAACGCAGGAATGGATTTTGTTTCAAAGTACTGCATTGTTGCAATGAAAACAGCTGCTGCTGAGCCGATGAACAATCCAATCTTTATTGGCACATCAAAGCCAATGAACATAACAAGTACTAATGTAAACACAGCAAAGCCAAGCACAGAAAGATATTTCCATGTTTCATATTCGCGTTTTTCTTTGTTATATTTGTCAGTTACAGCCTGTTGCTCTGCCATGCATTGATCACGCTGTTCGATAATCTTTGCTTGTTCTTCTGCATCGTAACATTTGCTCTGCTCATCGTATGGTGTATATGCATAGCAATCTTTGTATTGTATAGGATAGTCATAGTCAGAATATTTTGGCAGGAATGTCTGCACACCAAGAAATACTAATGGCACATAGAGAAAGACAACTATAAGCGTGTAGACTAATTTCATCCATGAAAAACCCGCAAAGCGAGAAGTTTTTTGATTTTGTGCTTTTTGAATTTGTTCTCTTTTTTTGGGGATTTGATTTGCCATGTTTATTTTTGCTATCTACTTCTATTTAAATTTTTGTTTCTCAACTAAAAAAATCCTGCAATCCTGTTTGTTTTTTTTGAAATGAGGCAGCAACTTTTTGTTTTTCTTTTTGATAGTCATCTTCTGCTTTTTCATCCAGCATTGGAATACCATAAACCCCATCATAGCCCCCTCTTACTTTAATTTTGCCAAGCCTGTTCTGTTCCAAAATTGCAGCAAACTCCTTTGTTGTTTTTTCTCCAATTT
>JAHFMP010000121.1 GCA_023267795.1 Candidatus Woesearchaeota archaeon
ATGGGTGCAAAACCAAGAAAAGAAACAGAGTGTGCGCTGGTGCTTGTCGCCGATTATGGTATGTTCTACATCGGTGCGGTTGGCAACTTCTACGTCAGCAGGCGGGCTCGCGGGATGGTCGCACGTAGCGCCGAAAATTCTCCATAGGAAATGAAGGTTCAGTAAGCAAAAGTTATTTAAGAAAGTATTTTTTATTCTATTTGTCCCTGCAATGTTGAATGCGCAACCAAATGTGCTAAGACAAAGGGATCGACCACACGTCCTGTTATCACGGCAAGAGTCCAGTAGTGGCATTGTCATGAAATACAGCTGCAACAGCTGGTAGGTTTTCCGAACGTTTGAAGCAGCAGTGAAAGAAACGGTAGCAGGGCTATGAGCGTGCGCTGGTGCTTGACGACAATAATGATAGGTTCAACATCAATGCGAATGACAACATCAACAACAACAGGCGGGCTCGCGAATGGACTATTCTTGCAGGGACTCTTTTCAATAAAAGGTGTAATTTCTGAAAACCTACAAAAATATATGGAAAATTATTTTCAAACGCAAAAAATAATAATGATGTTCAGGGATTTGTCCTTAAAGCAGATATTAAACAATATTTTCAATCAGTAAATCATGACATTTTAATTTTCATCATCAGAAAACATGTGAAAGATGAGAAATTTATTTGGTTGATTAGATGCATTCTTGATAATTACGGCTCTCATCATCAGGGAGAAGGAATGCCTTTGGGAAATTGGACAAGTCAGTTTTTTGCAAATGTGTATCTCAACGAGTTGGATCAGTTTGTAAAGCATATGTTGAAAGCAAAATACTATATTCGTTACGTTGATGATTTTATCGTAATGCATTCCTCTGAAGCAAAATTGCGTGAGTACCTTGAAAAAATTAAGGTTTTTTTAACAACTATAAGGATAGAGTTGAATCAGAATAAAACAAGTGTTATCCCTTTGAAAAGAGGAGTAAGCTTTTTAGGCTATAGAGTTTTTTATCATTATAAATTATTACGGAAGAAGAATATATGGAAAATAAAAAACACAATGAGAAACAGTATTGAAATGTATAAGAAAGGACAAATGGATTCAGGCAATATTTTGCATGTATTCGAATCTTGGTCGTCGTATGCAATGCATGCAGACACATACAACTTTCGTCAGACATTCTCAAAAAGAATAGAAGAAGAATTAGTAAGTCAAAATAAAATATGACTGAGTCAAAACACTTCCTTCCCCTCATAAACCTTCATCGCGAAATCAACATCCTTATCCCCATAAGTAATTGCGGCAACAGCAGCGCACATTTTCAATGCATCAGGCAATGCTTTTTGATGAATGTTTCTTCCAGTTGCATTTCCAGAAGCGCCGCTGACATGAATTTGTTTGTACAGCGTTTCTAAAAATTTGCGAACATTTGTACTTTCACCACCAGAAGTAATTAATCCCGTTCTTCCAGCAGCAAGAATAGCTTCTTTGAATGCTTCTTCACTAAGAACTCCTTCCTTTTTACAATAATTCACTTTGACAAAGTCTGCTCCCAAGCAGCATGCAACTCCAGCAGCTCCAGCAATAACGTGTGGATCTTTTTCATCAACAACTGCAGCTCCCCGGGGATAAATCCAGAGTACAACAAGCATGCCATGCCTGTGTGCAGCAGCAACTAATCGTCCAGCTTCTGCAAGCATTTCTGCTTCGTGAACACTGCCAACATAAATAGTATAGCCAATTCCAACAATATTCAAACTACTATTTTTCTTCAACTCTAAAACATCTTCGAAAGAAACAATTGCCTTACTTATTGGTTCTGCTTGTTTTGTTTTCACAAGATGCGATTTGGAATTCATTTTGACAAGATATGGAACATCAGCATAGCATCGTCCGTATTTTGCAATTAAGCCATATTGTGAGGCAAAAATACCAATGTGTTGTTTTGCGTCAGATGCAATTCTAAATAAATGTTCAGGATCAGCGTCATCAAGGGGAATTATTCCTTCTTCAAAAGGGCCAAAAAAATCATCATTCAAATGTTCAATTTTTTGATCACCTGCAAAAAGGAATAAGCGTCCTGTATTTTTGGTGATAGTAAGGTAATGATGAATATAGGTTTGAACCATTCCTGCTGGAACGTCTGCGGGAACATAGACTTTTTTGTCAGAACATTTTTTTTCACTGCATTCGTTTGTTGGTTTCCTTCTGTGATCAATAGTATTTTGGTGATAGTGTGTCATGTATGTTTTTGCTTTTTCTATTTCATAATAACTTCCAATGTAAATTGGACTTTTTTGATGCAAATCTTTTCGGGGGATTTCCAAAATTCTGTGTATGCCATCTGTTGCAGAACCGCCAGCCTGTTCGATGATAAATGCAAAAGGCAGAAGCTCAAACAATAATCGCAGTTTTCCTTGAGGGGCATCAGTAAGTGCAGGATAAGTAAATATCCCTCCTCTTTTGAGAAGAATCTGATGAATATCAGGTACAAAACCTCCGCTATAGCGGAGCTTGTAGTTTGCATTTTCCAAATCTGCAATAAAAGCACTATGTGTAATTATCCATTTTGTTCGTAAGCCGCCAATGCTGTAGATGTTTCCTTTTTCTTTCATGAGAATGTTTTCTTGTACAAGATCGAATTCTTCTTTTTCCAATAAAAATTCATGAACTCCTTTGCCAGTAGAATACACAAGCAGTGTTGTTGGTCCATAAACAACGTATGCTGCTCCAACAATTGTGCCTGTCAAAATTTCTCCTTTCCAAATTCCTACAATAGTTCCGACAGAAAGGTTCACATCAACAAGAGAAGAGCCATCAAGTGGATCAACAGTAATAGAGTATGTTGCGTTGGAGTTGAGCAGTGTTGCTTGTTCCCGTTCCTCTGAAGCATATTCTTTTATACAATTTTTTTTGTTAAATAATTCGAAGAGCATATTGTCTGCTTCAATATCAATATGCAATTGAGGATCTCCTGTGCTGTTGGATGTGCCAGTGTGCTTTCTGTTTTCAGGATGAAACAGTAAAGTAATTTGCATAGCAGCTTCTGCAAGTGTTAAAAGAATATCCTGAATTTCTGCGTCCTCTGTACAAAGTTTTTCCTGTAATTGCATTGTAAATGGGTAACAGAGATATCTTTTAAATAGTTTATTAAAAAAAACCTGTAATAATAGAACTGAGTGATGCAAGTTGCTCTCGAATGTACGGAACAAGATAGTCAGCAATGTTGAAATGCAATTCTTTTTCACCTGTTATAGTAAAAAAATACAAATATGCAGCTTCTGGTTCTATAAAGACAGTCAAAACAACATCATTGCCTTCCATAATAGCAATAGCAGTGTCTTTATCAGGAACCCAGTTGATTTCCTGGCTGAAAAAAAATGTTGCATTTCCTTTGGGAGGAATTGTCTGACCAGCAAGTTCTCCTGTAAACACAATTTCATTATCAATATATCCTTTGTAGGAAATCTTTCGAATAGTTACAGAAATTGCATGTGGATTTTTTGCAGTGACTTGTCCATCAATAGTAAATAAGAGATTTCTGTTCATGGATATTTTTTTTATGACAAAAGAACTGATTGAAGTGTTGTCGAGAACGTAGAACTGATAGATTGGAAATGTAATAAACATAAGGAAAATAATGAATCTGAGAATAATTTTGTTCATATAACTGATAAATAATTCTTACTTATTAATGTTTAGGAC
>JAHFMP010000122.1 GCA_023267795.1 Candidatus Woesearchaeota archaeon
ATTGCAAACATTGCACCATACAGTTACTAATTGGGAATAAAAGGTGCCATCCGATTCAGCAAGTGATTTCAGAGATCTTTTTTCCACAAGAAATTAAGCCATACATTTTTTCTGCCGCCTGAAAACGCACGCTTGCCTCTTATTTGTCCCCCTTAATGAGAATAAGGGGGACAAAAAGAGACAAGGAAAAGAAAAAGTGAATAGAAATAGGCGGCGGAAAAAATGTTCCTCTGTTTCCTATCGAAGTTGCATATTTCACTCGAGAAATCGGATGGCACAATAAAAGACCACCTTAATATACTATTTCCAATATTAGTATACAATCCAACGCATAAATCAATAACTATAAAAGCAACTTCTGCATTTTTCCATTTATGCCACTAACAGAACCAATAACACATTCAATAGAAAATATTTCTGAAATATCACAGCGTGAATTCAAGTACTATCCAGAAGATTTTGGAAAGCTGCCTGTCAAAGTAGTGCATTTTAATCTTCTCTTTGATATTTTTGATGATCATACAGTTGTCGAGAGTGAACTAACAATGACTGTTCTTGAAAAAAATCTAAAAATACTGTTATTGGATGCAAAAAATCTTGAGATAAGAGAAGTTGCATTATATGAAAAAGTAAAAGGAAAAGGATGTCATGAAAAAATTATTTCAAAAAAAAACATCACATTTCATTATGATAAAGAGAATAACAAATTACAGGTTGAGCTTCTGAAACAGAAGACAAAAGGGGATGTTTTTACTATTTACACAAAAACAGTCACTCGTCCAACAAAAAATGTTTTAGAAGGGCTGTATTATGATGAAACACCTAAAACAGCTCCTCCAACACAAATTACACAATGTCAGCAATGGGGATTTCAGCGGCTAGTGCCGTGTTATGATGACATGACTGCAAAATGTACGTATACAACAACAATTATTGCTGACAATCGCTACACAAACATGATTTCGAATGGTGATATTGCGCCAGAATGTCATGACGCCAATGGAAAGTCGAAAAAAAAAGAGCTTGGCAATGGACGAGCACTCATGCGCTATTATAATCACAAAACACCAATGGCACCATACCTTTTCTTTCTTGGTGTTGGAACTTATATGACAGTAAAGAGAGAGTTTGTATATCCTCATGAAAAAAAATTCATGGTAGAGCTTCTTGTTCCTTTGGATGCAGACAAGAAGCAGGCAGAGCATGCATTGGATATTTTGTGTCATGGTATTCTATGGATTCATTTGCGTACAGGCTATGTCTATACAGGTGATGTTTACAGAGAAATAGGGATGCAGAATTCAAATTTCGGTGGAATGGAAAATGTTGGCAACACAACAATTGTGACAAATAGAATTATGCCATTTAAACAAATGACTGATGATAGCTTTGAATATATGATGGAAGTGAAAGCGCATGAATTTTATCATAATCTCAACGGAAGTGAAGTGACAGGAATGAATCCTTTTGTGCTTTGGTTGAATGAAGCAGTAACGTGCCACGTAGAAACAGAATATCTTGCGTATATCATGGGTGAAGCATATACCAGAATTACAAGAGTCATGATGCTTCATGCGCCAATGTTTGGCACGTTTGCAGAAGACAACGGACCAGCAGCAATGCCTATTATTCCAGAAGGATTTAACACGCCAGATGAATTGATTACAGGCATGACTTATGTCAAGGCGCCTGAATTTGTGAAAATGATTGAAACTATTATTGGTATGAAAAAGTTTGTTCAGGCTCTTGCATTGTATCATAAACGCTTTAAGCATAGCAATGCAACAACTGATGATTGGCTCACTGCAATGAAAGATGTTTCAGGTTTTGAATTGAAAAAGATGGCAATGTCATGGCTAACAAGAACAGGATTTCCAAGAGTTCATGTTGAAACATTGTACAATAAACAAAAAGAAACATACACAGTTACTATAGAGCAAAAAGGATTTGATGCGCATGGGCCATGGCAATTTCCTTTTGTTTACAGTCTTGTTAATAAAAAAGGAAAAGATATTCTGGCGACACAAACTCATTGGATGAAAAAAGAAAAAGAAACAATAGTGCATTCAATAAAAGAAGAGCCTGCATATATTTCTTTGAACAGAAATCATGCACTGTATGGTAAGGTGTTTTGGGAGCAGCAAACAAAAGAGCATCTGGTATTGCAGGCTCAAACAGATAGTGATATTGTCAACAGATACATGGCTTTTTCTTCATTATTGGATCAGGAAAAAGTCAAGTATATCGGAAACATCTCTGAAGATGTATCACCGGGCCTTATCTTTTTATATGGCAAGATTCTTTTTAATACTAATTTGAATCCTGAGGTAAAAGCACTATTTTTGTCTATTACAGAATCTGTTCGTGATGAGACAGTTGCACACAAATACAAAGAAATTTATGCAGCAAAAGAAAAGATAAGAAAAACAATTGCAGAAAAGTACAAAGAACAGCTTTTGATACTGTACAAAAAATTTGCAGAAGAAAAGTTTAATGGAACTTATCTTGAGCAGCAGATTGCAGGAAAGAAAAACAGGGATATGAAAAATCTTGTTCTCTGGCTTCTTTCTTCATTAGACAATCTGGAAATATGGGGTATTGTCAAGCAGCAGCTGCAGAGAGCAACCAATGCAAGTGACAAGAATGTTGCAATGGCATTGTATCTCAATAGCACTGCTCCTGACAAATTAATGCTTCTGGAACAGTTCAAGAAAGAAGCAGAAACACATTTGGTAAGTTGGGAGAGTTTCTTGCGAATAGTTGGAAGCAACAATAGTGAAGATGCCATAACAATTATGAAAAAAATAGAACAGGATCCGCATTTCAGGATTGAGCAGTCCAATGATCAGCGTGGGTTGTATCTTTCCTTTGCAGCAAATAGAAAAAAATCTGTATTGACAGCAGAGGGGCTGGCATATCTGACAGAAATAGTGATACGTGTTTCAAAATTAAATGAGTATACAGGTTTTCATTTTCTAGCAGCGTTTAGTGATTTGGAAAAAATGGATGTTTCAGATCAGATTGCAATGGTGCAAGCATTGTATGCTATTCGAAGCGCATTAAGTAAAAAAGAACATCCCAGTGTATATAATAACATTCAACGAATTCTCAAAGGCTGCCCAAAGGCTGTGAAGGCGTATAGAGAATTTTGAATAACCTATCCAATATCAAAATTCTCAATAGATGCCTTTGAATAAAACCTTCAAAAATAGTTATTCAAAGTCATCTATAATTCTAAATAAAGCCAATGAAGAATATCATTCAGACAAAAATTCATCCAACTCAAACTTGTCCATTTTTCCTCTGTTGAGGATTGTCCGTAAATTCTTTCTCTCACGTTGTAATCCAATCCCTTCCAACGCTCCTATTTCATTGTCGTCATAACCCATCTTTTTACACCTTATTTATCATAATTGTCAGATTATTTTACTTCTTTAGAGTGAAAAAAGAGTATCTTTTCTTATATATAAATATTTCGTTTTTTACACTACTTTTGGGTACTCAAATTTATATAGTAGAGGATGATCTGATTAGAAAATGAATGATAAAAAATATAAAAGAAAACAAATAATTCAGGAGCTATGAACTCAGAAAATCCATACAAAGTTTTGTTATACTACAAATATCAGAAAATTGTAAATCCACAGGAATTTG
>JAHFMP010000123.1 GCA_023267795.1 Candidatus Woesearchaeota archaeon
TAAGGGAGACAAAAAGAGACAAGGAAAAGAAAAAGTGAATAGATATAGGCGGCGGAAAAAATGTTCCTCTATTTCCTGTCGAAGTTGCATATTTCACTCAAGAAATCGGATGGCACTGAAAAAAACAACCATTAAATACTTCTTTCCCCTATTTTTAGTAATGGTTCTCGAACAACTTTTTAAGCCAGACTGGATTGAAAAAAAACCACGACATGCATTTCTCTTAGGATTCATTTACTCTATTGTTGGCGTAATCAGTGCAAAGCTTGTTTTTGGGGCAAATCCTGGATTGATGGCTGTTGCATTCACTTCTATTCTTCTTCTACCATCACTAAACACATTATTGGCAATTGAAGAAAACCAAGCAAGAGTAAGAGATAAATACTGGATACTCAAACAGCTTTGGAAAGACCACAATGATATTATTGAAGTGTATTTTTACATGTTTTTAGGAATATTCTTCACATTTGCAGTCATTGCATTTACATTTCCAGAGCAGGCAATAGTTAGATTTTTTGAGCCAATGTTTCAAGTGATTGGATTGAGCGGAGAAGCAACAACACTGCTTGGCTGGACAACAGAAGTTGCTGGACCAACAATTATGTCTATTTTCATCAACAACTTTATTGTCACAATAGTTTGTTTGCTTCTCTCTCTTATTTATGGTGCAGGAGCAATTGTATTTATTACATGGAATGCAACAGTATGGGGAGTTGTCATCGGCTTCTATGCAAAACAGGCACTCCTTTCCACAGCAGAGGTTAATCCTTTTACTATCTTCTTCGCAACAGTGCTTCCTTTTTTCCCGCACATGATTATGGAAGCATTGCCATATTTCACAGCAGCAATTGTAGGCGGCATTGTCTCAAAAGCAGCGTTGCGGGAAGAGTTATTCTCTTCTAAATTTAATGAGATTGTCAAGGATGCAATAGTTGTCATGGGAATAAGTCTTGTTATTCTTTTTGCAGCAGCTGTTATTGAAATAAAAGTATATCCCATTCTTGCATAATCAACCTTAAAAACACTAATTTAATGATGACCTTCATCCCCTCCTATTCTATCTGGTTTCATAATACCTGTCATGCCCCTCACAGTAAATGCACCAATAATGAGAATAAGAAGCATTCCTAAAATCTTAGGATTAAAAAGGGTTGCAACAAGATTTTGTTGAAAACTTGAGGTTGCTGTACTTCCTGTTCCAGCTTCTCCCTGTAATTGAAGATTTTCTGTTACAGCTGCTACATCTGTTGTTTCAGAAGTGTATCCTAAAAGTTCCTGTCCAAACCCTGCACCAAGGCCAAAAAGCAAAATAATAATTCCAAACGCAAGTATTGCATATTGTACTGCACTCTCTTTTCTTATCACCTTTAACATATCTTCATCTGTTGCACCAAAAAGCTTGTATGCCATGACCAAGAACACAACAAAAATAAAAAACACAGTAAACCATGGCGCAATAAACAGCACTACTGTTGCAGCTTGAGTTGAAAAAAGAAAAATAGTTGCAATAATCAAACCAATGCCTGCGTGGATTATTTTATTCTCTCCTAAAAATTTGGTAACTTGCATCATTCCATATGCTAATGAAAATACTAATATCCAAATAAAAATAGGAGAAAAATAACCTAAAAATTCAACATCTAATGTTGGTGTTGCCATCAATTCTTTCCTCTTTTTTCTTTAGATAACTTTGCAAAATTCTCTTTATATCTCTTTTTGGTGTTGTATGCATTTATTGACCTCCTTTGCCTCCTCCTCCAAATAATTTGCCAACTTCTCCTGCGAAATTCATAACTTTTGATGCCTGATCTGCAGGACTATCTTCTTTTGTGACATACCATATTACTATGGCAAAGACTAGGATGACAATAACAAGCGTAATACTGTCTTGACCCCACCACTTGATTGTGATATTTCTCCACCATCCTGCTGCACCACCAAAAAAATAGACAATAATTCCGAACGCAACAAGGGCAACTCCTCCTGAAAGGCTGCCGCCCATCCATTTTGCTTCGCCACCAAATAAGCCAATAAGCAGTAATGCCATGACAACTGCAACTACTACAATAGAAACATCTGGCAATGCCTGATTGAGAATATTGACAAGATCATATCTTCCTGGATAACTTCTTGTAATATGTGGGATAACAACCATTGCTGCTACAATAAATGCAACCATGACATTGAAATTCTTTTTGCCAGCTCCAAGAATCCTTGTTTTTTGAAGCATTGCAAACATGATAGTAAATATTAATAAGAATGGAAGCAATGCATCTGTTAATCCATAGCTTTCTAATGTTCGAAATAATTGGACAAAATTTGTTGTTGCCATGATTTCACCTCTTCTTCTCTTTCTCTATTTTTCGAAATATATAAATCTTACTTAATGTCTGCTATTTTCACTACTGATTTCGCTTTTTTCTCTACTGTTTGCTGCTCCTTTGCTTGGCTCTTTTATAATGTATATCATAAAACCAATTACTACTATCATCATCACAACAGAACTTACTGCAGTAGTGCTATAATTGTTTACAAGAAACTCCATCATCCATGTCAAAAATGGCTCTCCTGAACTTGTTGGGATAGAGTAAAGAAATATTGCGACAATGCCTATAAACATAATAACCATAAACATGATCTTCCAGCCACTGCTAAGCAATACTTCTTCTTTTTCTGAGTAAAAAATTCCCACAAGCAGCAGAAAAAATACTCCCAAAAAAAGTAGGATAACTATTTTTGGCATTGCACTATTAATCAAAGAAACCATCTGTGCAGATGCAACGACGAGGAACGCAATAACAAACGCAACCATTGCATTGAGATTCTTTTTGGGATATTCTTCTCCTGCTAATTTTTCTGTTCCTAAAACTTTTGTTCTTTCAAATATTGCAAATACCAGTGTAAAAACGAGAATAAATGGAAGAATGACGTCATACACGCCAAGTCTGTCAAAAAATACTAGAACGTCGCGGAATGCGCTTATCCCTGTTGTTGCATACAGCATTGCCATATCTTTGTTTTCGGAAAACTTTATATATAAACCTTTCGATTAAAACTAGTGATAAGGTGTGGAACATGTTTTCTAAAAAAAAATTTGAAAAAATTCAGAAACAGTTGGTTGCATATTCTGAGAAACGGGAAGAAATCATCAAAGCATCACGTGACGTGCTTCGCTTTAGTAAAATGTCTATTTCTTCTTTGCATAGAAACGAAGTTAAGGAAGCAGAGAAACAAATTAAATATGCAGAAGCACTCATTAAAAAAATTAAAGCATCTGCAGCGCTTGATATCAAATTGGCTGTTCTTGGAGCATACAGCGTTGCAACTCAGGAATATGTTGAGGCAAAAACCTTTTTGCATTTTGTCAAAACAAAAACACTTCTTGACTTGGATTCTCTTGATGTGGAGCCAGAGGATTACCTTATAGGACTGAGTGATCTTACAGGAGAGCTTGCCAGGCGTGCTGTCTTAAAAACAATAAGCAAAAATTATCCTGATGTGCACATTGTTCGCAAGTTTGTTGCAGGAATTCATGATTTTTTTTTGACACTTAATTTGGGAAATGGTGATCTTCGAAAAAAATATGATGCAATTAAATGGAATCTGAAAAAAATAGAAGACATTATTTATGATATTGAAACAAAACATGGACA
>JAHFMP010000124.1 GCA_023267795.1 Candidatus Woesearchaeota archaeon
GCTCTTTTTTTTGCTTTCTTCCATACACTTCATCAGTAATAACGATTTGATCATCAACACCAGTGCCGACAGCAACAAGAATTCCGGCAACAGCAGCAATATCAATGTTCCAGCCAATAAATGCTGCAACTCCTAAAATAATAATAATTTCAGAGAGCATTGTTGCCATGATAAGACTAAAGATAGGAATTCTACGATAGCGAATTCCTAAAACAACACCAACAGCAAGAATTGCATAAACCATAACAAGGATAATATTGTGAATAAATTCATTTCCTAAGGCAGGAGATATAGTATCCACTTTCACTATTTCCAGCTTGACAGGCAGGCTTCCTGTAATAAGAAGAGTTTGTAATTGTTTCATATTGTGAGCAGAATTTTCTACAGCTTCTTGATATGTTGCTCCTTGTCCTGGCCCAGAGATTGCAATGTCTGTCACAGCTCGTCCCTTCAGATCTGAACCAACTTTCAGAGAATCAACAAGTTCATCATCAAGATATAGATCAAGATCTTCTGTCAAATATGCTCCCTCACTGCTCACTGGAATATCTATTGTCATTGCTGCTTGTCTTTCTGCAGCTTCCTGGCTCAAACTAATGCTAAAAGAAAAACTGCAGAGATATCCTGAACCGAGACCACCACTGCATGGCCTGCGAGGATCAACAACAAAACTACAGTCCGCACTTCTGCACACGTAGGTAATATCTTCTCCACCTCTAAAAACAGTGTCATTTCCAATTTTTGCTTCAAACTTTCCCTGGCTGCCAATAAGCTGCTGAACTTCTTCTTCTGTTACTCCAGCAATTTCCACTAAAATATACTGTGTGCCAGTAATGTCTGTTGCCTGGGTAATAACAAGATCACTTAATCCATAGACATTGAGGCGTTGATACAGATTTTGAATAATTAGAGACACATCATCCTGAGTTACCTCATGCTCTGGTGCAAGTAATACGCGAGTTCCTCCCTGCAGATCAAGGCCTTTCTTGAGATTAGATGCAGGTGCTTCATACACAGAAATACCTAAACCTGATGTTTGATTATAATAGGCTGTATAAGATTGTTCCTGACTAAAAATGTGCAATTTTCGTTTTGTTCCCTCATACGTATAGCGTGTACGTGTTGTAATGCGAACAATATTTCCATTTTGAATAGCTGTTATTATTGTTGCAAAATCATCCACAGAATGAACAGGCACTTCATTGATTGCTGTAATAACTTCTCGAAACATTGGCTTATCTTTTCCAGAAGGACTATGCATTCCAGCAATAGCTGCAGGACTTTCTTTTGCAATGCTTCGAATTGCAACACCATCTGTCCAAAAAGAAGGTTGGATCATGAAATAAGAAAGTAGAAGACAAAAAACAAGAAGCAAAACTCTCCAACGCAAAAATAGTTGTTTTATGTCCTGAACATTCATTATGCACCATCTCCTTTCTTCACCTGAAAATACCAGCGAAGAATACAGACGTTTTGAATCCATGTAGTCATCAAATCAACAGACAAACCAATGAATAAAATAAGCACAATCTGAAACAACACATCAGAGTTAGTAAATAAAAGAACAGAACCGACTGCTGCAATAGCAGTAATTGTCATTAGACCTCCTGTTTTTAATGCACCATAAATTCGTTCATTAAGAGAGCCATCATCTTTTTGTTTCATAACACGAATAGTGAGTAAAATGTCAGTATCAATAGAATATCCTATGAGCATGAGAAATGCTGCAATGCCAGCAGTGGACAACTTTAAGCCAATGATGTTAGTGACTGCAAGTGTTATAATAATGTCAGAGCTGGCAGCAAGCATTACAGCAATGCTTGGAATAAAATCCCTAAAATACAAAAAGACAACACAACCCATAAATAAAAATGCAACAATCATCCCGATAAACAATTCTTTAAAGAAATTTTCACTGAATCTTGAGCCAAACATTTCAACACTTATTGTATCAAGGCCAACACCTGTGCTTTGAGAAACTGCTGCAACAAATATTTTAGTCTGTTCCTGTTCAGTACTATCCACATCAATGACAATTCCTGACAATTCTCCTGCAGATCCACGCAATTTGCGAATAGTAATCTCATTTTCAGGATACATGCCTTGCAGCGTGTTTTGAAGAACAATTGTATCCAATGTTTTTGAAAGAGGAACTGTAATAGTGGTGCCTCCTTTCAAACTCACGCCCTTATGAATAAATTCACCTGTAGTTGTATATTGATAAAAAATTTGTCCAAGAGAAGCAAATAGAAGACAAAAAGTCATGCATAGAAAAAGAAGATATTTTGTTTCATAAACATTTTTTATTTTTTCCAACAGGCTCTGCATCATAAAAATAAAAAATAAAGAGAGGTTTTTAAACATTTCGATAAACATCCTGAATCTACACATCCAAAACTATCCAATCTGCATCGCCCTTTCGACAATAGTCTTAACATCGTTAATGTCCTCTTGAGTTACTTTTTCACGCAAACACATTCTAGCACGTGCCTGCACAAGCCGCATAATCCCAACAACAAGACGAGGAGAGATTTCAAACAAACTTTCTTTTTCTTTTTTTTTCAGTTCATGAACAAAATTGACAATATCCTGATGATAAACCTCAGGCAGAGTCACTTTCAATTGCTCTGCATGGAAAACATAGCTTTTAATAAATTCAATATCTATTTTGTTGAGATGTGCCTGCTTTTGCTTTAGGATAGCATCAGCAATCTTCAGGAACTGATACGTATCTGGCTTTTTGACAAGAAAAATAAGATGGAATCGAGATAATAATGCTTCATCGAATGGGATTTGCTTTTTCAACTGTGGAATAGTTTTGCCTGTGAATTTATCTTCCAGAGGATTTGCAGTTGCAAGAACACGTACACGAGCATCCAATCGCAAGTGCTGACCTTTTTTATCATAAGTAATAAATCCTTTTTCCATTGCATTATACAATGCACCTCTGCTTTCTTCTTTCAGGAGATTAAGTTCGTCAATGCAGCAAATTCCTTGATCAGCCATTGGAAGTAATCCTGGCTCAACAACATCGCCGATAGTTGTTACTGCCAAGCCAACTCCACTCATGCCAGAACCAAGGCCATAGCTGGATATAGGATGAAAATCTGCAATGCTTCGAATAATATCTGTCTTACCTATCGCAGGGTCTCCTAATAGCAGGATATGAATAGGATCTGCTGCAAAGAGCTGGAGTGCAACAGCGCGTTTAATCATTTCATGGCCTATAATATGTGGTGCAAGAAGTTTTGGAAATACAACAGATGAAACTAAGGAGAAAGATGCATACTGTTTTTTAAAATATTTTTTCTGAATTTGTTGGTTTACTTCTGCAACATAGTCTACAATATCAGAATCCTGCACTTCTGCCTGAAATACAACACACTGTTCTGTTTGCTGAAATAATTCCTTGGAAATAGGAAGATACATTTCTTTTGCAGATATTTTTCTTTGTTTGAAAAGATATGCAAGATCAGAGAGGTTTTCCTTCTCCAGATAAAGAGATGCTGTTTTCAATACCTGTCTTTCTTTAATTCCAAGAAACCTAAAGAGCAATAAAAAATCAGCAATAGTCTTTTCCATGCAAAGAATAAAGAGAGAGAACTATAAAAAGATTGCTTTATGGAGGGCTTTGC
>JAHFMP010000009.1 GCA_023267795.1 Candidatus Woesearchaeota archaeon
AGAAAGTAACAGAACAAGAAACAAAAGAAGTTATTACTTTTGCCAGAGAAATTTTAGATGAGTTAGAGAAGAAATTTCAAGAGAAGGTTTCAGAGAAAGTTTAATAATAATCAAAAATTACATTTCTGCAAACAACTCTTCATACCCTTCCTGCTCATTTCGCTCTGTAATAATTCTTCTGCGCTTTAGAATACCATTGTTGAACGCGAGGTTTCACTTGCGAAATTCCCAACAACAAATGAATCTCCCAACCGCCCCAAGTGGCGGGGTAAAGTAAAAATCTACCATCGTCATGTCTTGCAAATATTTGGTATCTTATGGGGGAAGCTAATGTGGCTTTTTGTCATGGTTTTAGTCATAAAATTACTCTTTCTCTTGAAAATAAACTCCAATAGTACCTGTCTTGACTTTTCCAGCTCGCTTGTAATTGGCAATAATAACTCCACTTGGTGTAGCCAAACTCTCCATTAATGTAAATGCTGCCGAAATAGTGCCATCGCGAAACAATTTTTTTACTGTACCAAGAGTCACGGGGTAAATCTTGAGACGGAGTTCGTCCACTAAATCGTTCTTAAGTAACAGCTGAACGACCTGACTGCTGCCCCAAACTTGAATGTCAGAACCTTCTGAATTTTTGAGCTTTTTTAAATCCTTAAGACTTTCTGGTGATGTTTACTTTACAGCTCAAAAAAAAGATACATTTAAATATTTACATCTCCAAAAAAACAGAAAAGGTGATTTTATGGTCCAAGTACAGCTTCTCAAGAAACCAAAGAATGCAACAATTATTGAAGGATTTCCAGGCTTTGGCCTTGTTGGAACAATCACAACAGAATATCTGCTCCAACATTTGAAATGCGAATTTATCGGCAGTTTCTGGCTGGAAGAAATGCCTGCAACTGTTGTTGTGCATGAAGGAGCACTCGTGCCGCCAATAGGCTTGTACTACAATGCAGCGTATAATCTTGTTATTGTCCATGCAATTTCTGGAACAATCGGAGTTGAATGGCTCATTTCAGAATACATTGATGAAGTTGCAAAGCAAATAGGTGCAAAAGAAATTATTACAATTGAAGGAGTTGGAAGCGCAGGAGAAACTGAGGAATCACAGGCATTTGTTTATACTAAAAATCCAAAAAAGAAAGAGCAGTTCAAAAAATTAGGAGTGAAGCCGCTGACAGAAGGAATTATTATCGGAGTAACTTCTGCACTGCTTCTCAAAACAAAAATAGATACTATTGCATTATTTGCAGACACTCATTCAAAACTTCCTGACAGCAAGGCAGCAGCAAAAGTGATTGAAGTGCTTGACAAATATCTTGGCTTGAAAATTGATCCAAAGCCACTGGTGGAAACTGCAGAGAAATTTGAAAAAAAATTACAAACACTCATTGAAAAGAGCAAGGTTGCAACTGAAGAGCTCAAAGAAAAGCAAATGAACTATGTGGGATAAATTTTTCTCCTATTCAATGTATTCTTTTCTTATCTATCAGCTCACAAATATACAGCACAACGCTTAGAATAACAACATAAAATAGCAGCAAGAAAACATCATTCCCTGCTGCAAACAAGTTATTGCCAAAGATAATCAACTGCCTCAAAATACCTTCTGCAAGCACAAATGGATTATAGACTGCAACTGCTCCAATTGTTTTTGACAAACTTTCTATTGGAATAAGGAAAGAAGAAAATAATAATAAAATGCTTGATCCAGAAATAGAAGCAAGTGTTGCTGTTTCTTCTGAGACAAACAAATACCCAATGCACATTCCAAGCAAAATGAAGATAGAAGAAATAATAATTATTGCTGCAAGAATAGAGAGAATGTTAGAAAATATAGAGACACCAAACGCAAGCTGTGCAATAACCAGCAATATAGATGCCTGCACAAAGACAACAATAATGTTTGTAATAAAAATGCTGATTAAAAAAGAAATATCAGGGATTGGAGTAATATAATTTCTAAAATATGCACGAGAGCCTTTCTCTGTCATGACAATAGTAGAGGAAAGCAAAATGCTCATGAACATCACAATAAGAACAACTAATGACGGCATTGTATAATCTAAGTATGATTTTTTCTCAAGAATTGGCTTTATTTTTGTCAAAATAGGATTGACAATATGTTCTGGATCAGCAACTTCTGCATTTTTCAGCCTGTCACTGATTTCACTGATGCTTGTCTCTACTGTATCAATTGTTTCAATGTTTTTATCAAGCATTGCTGTCAAAGAATCAATGTCAGAAGTGATTGCATCCTTTTGTGCACCCATCTCTTCAATTTTTTTTGCACTGCTGTCCAATTGACTCTGCAACGATGCAAGATTTGTTTTTGCTGAAGAGAGTATTGATTCCTGCTGTTCCTGTGCTGTTTCGAGTTGTCCTTTCACATCTTCCAATTGACTCTGAATTTCATCAAACTGTGAACCTAATGTTTCTGCTTCTGCTACAGTGCTCTCTAATGTTGATTGAATAGATTGAAGGTCAGTGCATGGATCAAAGTTGAGGCCTTGTACCTGGCTAAAATCAAAAGAACAGGCTAATGAAGCATAACTGTCCACAGTTGATTGAAAATCCTCAACAGTATTAATCTGGCTTTCTAATTCTGTTTCAAAAGAGGAAATATAGGAATCCATCTCTGCCAACAATGCAAGGCCACTTGTTGTAGTTTCT
This sequence comes from Candidatus Woesearchaeota archaeon, assembly GCA_023267795.1. Lineage (GTDB taxonomy): Archaea > Nanobdellota > Nanobdellia > Woesearchaeales > DSVV01 > JACRPI01. The sequence goes on from JAHFMP010000009.1 coordinate 2,674, forward strand.
TTTGTAATCTCACTAAAATCATCTATCTGGGATTCACTTTGCGCAATATAAGAGGAAGTATCTGATAATCCAAATTCTTCACTGCTTACTGTAATGCCGTGCAGCTCATCAGAAAGAATCTGCAAATTTTGCTTCATCTGCACTGCATTGTCTGCCAATTCACCAACAAGACTGCTTTTTTCCTGAATTTCAGATGCTGTGCTGTTCATCTGCTCAATCAATAATCTGGTGTATTCAATGCTCAAATCAGTAGAAATATCTTTTACTTCACTTGTAATCACATTTAGAATAGTAAAAACAAGATTAACTTTACTGTAATCAACATGAAACACAATCTGCCTTGAAAGTGATTCATGGCTCAAACTTCCTGGAAAACTCATGCAGATATGCGCACCGCCTGTTTTGACAAGATCAATGCATGCTTGTTCTGTTGCTGTCTTTATGACCGCAAAATCATTGTCTTTTAAGCTCGTGGCAATTTGATCAAGGACTTCATTCTCTCCTTCTGCATAAATGCCAACACGAATTCCATGAAGGCTGGAGGTGTTAAACGCTGCACCAATAAGAAAGATGATAAAAAACGGACCAAGAAGAATAACTAATGCAGAAGAGTGGGATCTCAGCAAAATCCTGAAATTCTTTTTTATCATTTCAATTATTATTTTAGTATATATTATTGGGTTCATTTTTCTTTTTTTCTCTTTATGTTAGTTTAATCATTGCAGCATTGATAACATCTTCTGGCCAGCTTTGCTGCAACAGGATTTGTTTTACCTGCTCTTTATTGTAGCCTCTTGCCAGCGCTGCTTTAATGTATTCCATTAATTTATCTTCACTCATCCCCCTTATTTTTTGTTTTTCTGTCAGTGCTTCAAACACTTCATTCATACTTGGCTTGTCAACATGAACATCAAGAAGCCGTTCACGCATATTTTCCAGAATAATAAGGATTCTATGAAGCACAAATTCTGCCTGTGCAGTATATGCAATTAACTTATGCTCATGAACAGTGATATAATTAACAGGCAGTCTCTCTCTTTTGATTTCTGTAGCTATCTCATGATATCTTCCGGGATATGTTTCCATATGAATTTCTTCATCTTTGCTGTACATATCCTTTAACAGATTTGGAGGGCCAATTTTGAGAAGCTCACCATTATTTATGATTCCGATTCTATGACAAAAATGGCCAATCTCTTCAAGCAGGTGGCTTGTTACAAGTATTGTTGTGCCAGACGCATTAATTTTGGATATTAATTCCCACATATGTTTTCTCAATCCAGGATCAAGGCCAGCAGTTGGTTCATCAAGAATAAGAATCTTGGGGGAATGCATAAGCGAGCATGCAAGATCAAGGCGCCTTTTCATTCCACCTGAAAGATTCATTGCAAGAGAGCTACTTGAATCACTGAGTTCTACCAAAGAAAGCAAATTATCTGCACGTTCACGGATCTCTTTTTCAGGAACACCATAAAGCTGTCCAAAATAATGGAGGTTTTCGTACAATGTTAATTTTTCATAAAAGCAGTTATCCTGAGTTCCAAATCCAAAGATTCTTCTGATCAACAATGGATTTTTTGTGATATCCTTATCCTGATACAAGATGATGCCAGAATTAATTTTGTAAAATCCAATAAGGCATCTGAGCAGTGTTGTTTTTCCAGCACCACTCACTCCAATGAGACCAAAAATTTCATTTGGAAAAATAGCAAGATTAATATTTTTAAGAATCAGATTCTTTTCAATCTTTTTGTAAACATTCTTAAAACTAATCAAAGGTGCCTTTGTCTCTTGCATCATAGATAAAAATTGAACAATTTCACATATAAACTTTCGTAATAACTTTAGAATAGTAATGAAAAAAATACCATTTTTCTCAATTACATTTTTATACGTCTTCCTTTTTCTTTCTTCAGGTGACTTTATTATGCTCATTGGCGTCGTCGGAAAACCATCTGCAGGAAAATCAACATTTTTCAAGGCTGCAACACTTGCTAACGTGGAAATTGCCAATTATCCTTTTACCACAATCAAGCCAAATCATGCTATGGGGCATGTGCGCATTGATTGTGTTGATAAAGAATTCAATAAACAATGCAATCCGCGTGTCGGCTATTGTACAAAGCACCAGCGATTTGTGTGCATTGACATGCTCGATGTTGCAGGATTAGTGCCAGAAGCATATCTTGGAAAAGGAAAAGGAAACCAGTTTCTTAATGACCTCAACCAGGCAGATGTATTAATTCACATTGTCGATGTTTCAGGTTCACTGAATGCTCATGGCGAGCAAGTAGAATCTTTGAGCTATGATCCAGCAGATGATGTTCGTTTTTTGGAAATAGAGCTGGATATGTGGTATTTGCAGATTATGAAAAATGGCTGGGATAAATTTACACGACAAGTGCAGCAGGAAAAATCTAAAATCAGCAAGGCAATTGCAAAACAACTCTCTGCTGTTCGTGTTACAGAAGCATTGGTTGAAGATGCCATCAAAAAATTCCATCTTGAGGTGGATAATATTACTTTGTGGACAGATGAACATTTGGGGCATCTTGCTTCTTACTTCAGACAACACACAAAACCAATGCTTCTTGCAGCAAACAAAATTGACATTCCAGGAGCAGAAAAAAACTATGAACAGCTCTGCAAAGAATTTCCACAGTATAAAATTATTCCATGCTCTGGTGATGCAGAACTTGCATTGCGAGAGGCTGCGAAGCACGGTATTATTGATTATATTTCAGGTGACAGTTCTTTCACGATTCTTGCTCCAGATAAATTGAATGAGAAACAAAAAAACGCATTGGCATTTATTCAAAAAAATATTTTGGAGCGATTTGGCAGTACAGGTATCCAAAAAATACTTAACACTGCTGTATTCGATCTTCTGGGTTACATTGCTGTATTTCCTGGAGGGGTGAACAATCTTGTTGACTCTCTGGGGCGTTGTTTGCCTGATTGTTTTTTATTGCCACCAAAATCAACTGCATTGGATTTTGCTTTTAAAATTCATACAGATATCGGGAATAAATTTGTTCGGGCAGTTGATGTGAAAACAAAAATGAGTTTAGGAAAAGATCATGTTTTGAAGCAGAGAGATGTTGTGGAAATTATGACGAGCAGGTAAATTGACGAATTGTGTTAGTGTAATTATTCTTTCTCCTTTTTTTCGACAACTTCCCTGCTGCGCTTAAAGCTTTCTGCAATATCAATAACATATTTTCCTTCTTCTAAACGATACACCACAGGCTTTTCTTTGTTCATCAAATTGACAAGATCAATTTCAAATTTTCCAGATTCGATGACGCTGATAGCTTCAAAATCAAGCACTACAGGCTCATTATGAACTCCTGCAATTTCTTCAATTTGTTCTGCTATCTCTTTTTTTTGCTCTTCTGTTAATTCTTCCTGTATCTTTTTTGCTTTTTTCAGCTTTGCTTTCTTCACGTAGAAAAAATGTTTACTGCCGCAATTGCATCCTTTCAGAATTTCTTCTGCTCCATCACTATAAAATATTCCACAACGAACACATTGATGCGGCATTATTTTATTCCTGCTTTTCCTTTTTATTTTATCTTTTTTATTCTTGGTAATGTGTATTTATCTTTTTCTCTTTTTCTCTTTTCCAATATCAGTAAACACCTGTATCTTTTCTGGATCTTGCTTAATTTCCTTCACAATAGATGCAGGACCTACTATAGTAAGTCCTACTCTGTTTCCAATCAGAATATTGACAACACTCTTTTTGATTTTTGCGAAAAATGCAGCACATTCTTTTGCAGCAGGATCTATGGTGCCAATCTCAATTCCTTTGAACTGGTCATCAATCGCTTCCATTGTTTGCTTAATTAGCTCTGTTTCTTCTTCTTTCTTCAATCTTCCCTCTAGTAAAAGAATTCTATTTTTTTTGACAATATCTAGTATTTTTCCTACTCGTGCCTCTGATGTAAGCTGTTCAATCTCTGCATACGGCATATATTGAAGTGTTAACATTTTCTTTTTTCTCTTTTTTTATCCGGCTATTGCAAACAATGCTTCATATAGCTCATCAATATTTGTTCCATTCTTTGCACTAATTCCAACGATGTCATACTGAGGGAATGCTGCTTCAATGCGCTTGATATCTGCTTTTTTAAGGTCAAGTTTATTTGCAACTAATAGTACAGGTATATATCGCGCCTGAAGATTGCCAATAATTGTAATATTTACCTGAGTGTAAGGATCTTGTGTTGAATCAAGAACAACAATAACCAAATCCATCTCATCCAGCCATTTTATAGACTCAATTACTCCTTTTGTTGCTTCTTTTGCCCGTTCTTTTGCCTCTTTTGCTTTCAAGCCGGATTTCATGAAATCTTCATAATCAATTTTTGTTGCAATGCCTGGAGTGTCTACCAAACTAAATGTGAGTTCATTGCCATTTTTGTTTTTTATAGTGACCTGTTCTTTTAATTGAATTTCCCGTGTTTCATGTGCAATTGTAGAAACAACCCCTAGTTCTTCACCCAACCAATCCTGACAAATTCTGTTTGCTATCGTAGTTTTTCCAGCATTCGGTGGCCCATAAAGGCCAATTTTCCATTTTCGTCTCTTTCTAAAAATATCCCGGAAGACTTTCTTGATAAATGTCTGTATTAATTCAATCATTGTTGTCACTTCTCTCATTTTTTCAGAAGGAGTCTGGTTTATATAATTTGCGACAGAGATACTATTCAAACACGATTTTTTCAAAATATTTATAAAACATCTTCCTTTCTAAAGTTTTTATTGCGTTATGGCCCCGTAGCTTAGCCTGGAATCCACTACCTTATGCGAATAAGAAGGTGTTGGGCATTGGAGTGCTCGACTGATAATCGAGTGGTCGTGAGTTCAAATCTCATCGGGGCCATTTTATTATTATGAAATTTTACGTGATAAAGCAAAAATGTTAAGAGATTCAAAAGAATAAAAAGGGTAAAACGGATTCAACGGATTTTCTCGATTATTTTCATCAAAGATTTCTATTTTGTATAATACTTCTTTTGTTTCTTTGAACAATAATATTGTTGCAGTTAACATAATCAGGCCAAGAGTAAGATGTGACTTGTATTTTATTGATTGTTCATTTGCAATCGTATTTTCTATATCTTGCCTCTTTTGCATGTATTCTTTCATAATTGTATTGATTGCCTTATTTTTCTGATCTTCTGCTTTCCACACTTTCTTCTGGATAGCTTCTTCGTATGTGGTAAGCCAGCTATCAAAGCGCTTCATAAGATGCTTTACTTCCCGGAGCCTGGAATATACTTCTTTGTTTTGGAACAAAAGGAAAAAAAGACGAATATTTATTGTTCGTAAACTGTTTTTGTTGCCTTCTCTTATTTTTGAACAATAACGAATCTGTGCATCTATTGTTTCCTGTATATTTTCTTCATTTTGTTTTTTTTCTGTCAGAAGTGCTTTCTTTTTTTTGTCAAGTTCTTCTTTTCTCTTTCTTTGGGCTCTGCTGCCTTCCTGAAGCTGTCTAAGGACTTCTTTGTAATTCATTCTAAATACCCCTTATTATTCTTTTTTTTGCAATATAGTTTGGTATCTCTTTCTCCAATTTCTCTGCTCTTGGAAATTTTGCTTCATCTGCTTTAAACGCTCTGCTGTGATGCAACGATCTTCCATTGTTATGACTAAATTTGTGTTTTTTGTGGAGCATTTCATGATAAAGTACATATTCCAAATATTCCTCAGGTGCATGTTCGAGATACCTGCTTAATACAATAGTATCACTGCCATATTCATAACCACCAAGCTTGTTCTTCGAAAACTGCCCCCACTTAAGGCTAGTCTGCTCTAAAAGCCCGTCAAAATATTGGTCATTTAGTTTATTGAATTTCTGAAGAATATACTCACTCTCCACTTCTTTGGGAATCGCTATGTGAACATTTTTGATAAATTTGTTGTACAAATCAATATTGTTTGTTATTAGTGCTTTTCCGAGCTTTTTATGAAATATTTTTGTAAGCAGCGATTGAATCAACCCCATTTGAATTTCTTCAGATATCTGTTGCCAGTCCTTGCTCATGTGAAGTTCTATCTTATTAAGACTCAACCTCACATTTGCATTAAATCCATTGAATTTTCCTGAATATTTGAGTGCAGAAATATAGTGAAATTCTTTGTTAGGATAAAGTTCTTTGAATCCTTGTTCGATGAGGCTATCGTTCATGAATATGCTCTATTGTTTTATTTTAAAAATATTTCGAAAGCTGAATAATTTATTACATCTCATACCGCAAAATTGCTGCCACTTTTCCCATCTCTTTGAGTTGCACACCTTCTCGGGTATCAGTAGAAATAATCATCACGCGTGTTCCAAGCTTTTTTGCTTCTTCTTCAAATTCTTCAATAGCATTATCATCAAGTGCTTCTGAAAGCAGAATTATATCAACAGCTCCTGTTTTCAGAACGCGCATGACTTCTGTTTCTCCGTAGCTTACAATTCCATGCTTTGTTTTCAAAAGTTCAAAAAAGGTTCCCATTATTTTCTTTTCCTCAGCAAGTTCCTCTGCTGCAAGAACATCCTGGCTTCTGTCTACAAGCTCCTGCAATCCAAATTCCTCTGTATAACTAAGATCTTTTATCGCAATAATTTTTCTGGCAAGGTCATTGTTCAAATATTCATAATTCAGAAAATCATATTTTGTTGGTCCTGGACCACCAACAAGAATTCCTTTTAAGTTTGTAATTAATGGAAGAAATTGTTCTTTTGCATATTCTGCAACTTTTTTGAAATGGTCTTTTGCAGCAAGCTCTCTGTTACGCTCGAAACGAGCAGCTGATTGACCTCCAGCTTTCATCTTTCCTGGCACTTCAGAGTGTGTTTTAGCAAGATGAATGATCTTTTTGCCGCGGAGCAGTGCAAGATTAGCATCTCTTCTGTCAAGAACAATGAGACCATATACTTCCTTGATATTGCACATCTCAATTAAGGGGTCCAGAACAAACTGTTTATCGCAGCGATACATGCGCATATTTAATGGCTCAGGAGGTTCAATGCTCCATACTCGTACATCACTCTGTCCTTCTCGTTCGGCAACATTGCCAGAAAATGCAGCAAGACCATTTAGTGGTGTTTGCTTGAAAAGCTTGAGATGCTGTACCATTCGTTCTAGCGCATCTTCTACATTTTTTCTCGTAGAAGTTGATTTAATGTTTGATGCAGTACCTTGCTCTTGACTGAGATGTTGAATAATTTTTATGATGTCATAGCCAGATGGAACATACACAGTAACTAACTCAGTATGTCTTCCTCTGTATATTTCCAGTTCTTTGATAAGTTTCTTGAGATGAAATCGTTCTGTTGCTGTGAGTGTCATTGGTAAGAAAAGAAGTACTTTGTTTATAAATTTTATTTCTCAAAGTTGTATAGTACGTACGGAAACAGGGAACATTTAAATATAATAAGAAAATATTACTATTGAAAAAAACAATGACTCATTAAGGAGAAAATAGTATGGCCACTAAAAAAGATTTTCTAAAAACAAAAATTGAGCACGTTGACATTAAAATATTCAACGCAATTCCAATCATTGAAGCATACGAAAAAATGTCTTTCAGTGCACGTGATCTTGCACGAGCTGCAAAGATTGTGGACATGATGATAAAAGACAAAGACTGCTCCATCTGGCTCACTCTTGCAGGAAGCACCAGCGCAGCAGGATGCATGCAAATTTATGTTGAACTTGCCAAAGCAGGCATTATTGATGCAATTGTTGCAACAGGAGCAAGCATTGTAGACATGGATTTTTTTGAAGCACTCGGCTTTACGCATTATCAAGGAACTCCACATGTTGATGACAAACAATTACGCGGCTTGTATATTGACCGAATTTATGATATGTATATTGATGAAGAAGAATTACAACATTGTGATATGACAATCAAAAAGATTGCTGATGGACTAGAAGCACGCCCATATTCCTCTCGTGAATTTATTAAAGAGATGGGAAAATATCTTGTCAAAAATGCAAAGAAAAAAAATTCTCTTGTTCAAACATGTTATGAACACAATGTGCCTATTTTTTGTCCTGCATTCTCTGATAGTAGTGCAGGATTTGGCCTGGTAAAGCATCAAGTAGAGTGCACCGAGCAGAAAAAACAAATGGTCACTCTTGATTCTGCAAAAGATTTTTTGGAACTTACAAAAATAAAGATGTCTGTTGGTAATACTGGATTGTTAATGATTGGTGGCGGTGTTCCGAAGAATTTTGCGCAGGATACAGTAGTCTGTGCAGAAATTTTGGGAAAAGAAGTACCTGTTCACAAGTATGCTGTTCAGATTACAGTTGCAGATGTGCGCGATGGTGCATGTTCAAGTTCAACTCTTAAAGAAGCAGCTTCTTGGGGAAAAGTTGATACAACTTATGAGCAAATGGTATTTTCAGAAGCAACGTTGTCACTTCCTTTGCTTGCAAGTTATGTTTATCATAAAGGCAACTGGAAGAACAGGCAGAAGAGAGAGTTTAGCAAGTTGTTTGAAAAAGTTTAGGTAATAGATATGATAAAAAAATCTACTTCTGTTTTCCACTAATCCTTATAACAATGCAGTCTTTCTGCTTGTCTTCATCAATGCTTAATTCAGTAAGATTATCAATAACAATATCGCTTCCTTCCAGATGATATTCACAATCCAAACCACATATTGTGACTTTTCGTACAGAATCAAAATCAAGAATTTTGTCAGGAACCTGGCCACTTTTGTGCGGTTTGTTGATATTGAATAACGCAACAAAGCATGGACTAAAGTTATCATGTTCACTTTTGCGTTTCTTTCGCCCGATGATAATGCTCTTTGAATTGTATTTCATAAATTCTAATGAGAAAACAATTGTATATAAAGTTTTCTACCACAATCGTATCTTCCCTGCCTGCCAGTCCTGAATAACAATTCTTGCAGCTCTTTCTGTATCCATGATGCCTCCTTTTACTTTCATGTTTCTTTTTTCTGCAATTTTCTCAAGCATAATTTCTGGTTCATTTTCTGCTGCAATGCCATAAAATTTGGAAATGATACATTCATTGATGTTATTGCACAACTTAATAATTTCTATTGCATGGACATCAGGAGACCGCACCTGAGAGAACATTATTGTTCCAATGAGCACGTGTTTGCTTTCATCTTTTTCTTCAAAAGGAATAACTCCAGGAGTGTCAAGCATTATTATTCTGTTTGTCACTCTTATTTTTTGTATTGCTCTTGTGTGACCAGCATGAGAACTTGTAGATGCGGCTTTTCTTCCTTTCAGAACATTAATTACAGAACTTTTTCCTGTGTTTGGATAGCCGAGAACACCAACAAGAACTTCCTGCTTATTTCCAGCAGCAAGAATTGCCTCTCTCAACAGTTTTGTTCCGTGGTGCTCTTTTGTTGAGACAAAAACAACATTATATTCTTTGTTGAGCCTTGTTTTTTCTTTTTCTGCAATAGTTTGTCCAATGAGATCTGCCTTGTTCAAGACAAGGATTAATTTTTTTCCTGCATTTTTTACTTTTGCTTCTACTTCAGGATTTCGTGTCATATCAGGCAAGCGCGCATCGAGTACCTCTAAAAGAACGTCACTGTTCTGAATAACTTCATTGACAATTTTCCAAAAATTGGCCATAGAAAATCACAACTCCACTTTCACAACATCCCTATCAATCTTTGCAGAGCATCTGTCTACTGTTTGGATAATATCATAATCTGTTGTTGCCCGTCGTATTTGCTTGAGCATGTCAATGCACTGACGAAATAATCTGATATAATCCCCTTCTAAAAGATTGGAGTATTCCATCATTTTAACAAAATCGCCACCATAATACCAATGTGAAATAATTGGATAGAGGCCATTGAAAACAGTAACATTTATCTTTTTGAAGAGGAAGTGATTCTTGCTCACTAGCCGCAAGACACTATTTCCTGTTTTTTTATCTGCTTTTTTTTCAAAAGTGATTCCTCTCTTTCCTTCAAACATGATTGCTGCAAGTGTTGTTAATACACCAACATCATTCATCTCATGAATTAAGCCAGAAGTGCAGAATTCTGCAATCTGAAGTTCATAAGCATAAATCAATCGTGCAAAATTTCCTTTTTCTGTTAATGTATAATCCTGATTCACATATTTCATTTTTTGCAGTAATCTGACTTTATTATAGAATGTTGCCATGACAGGAACATTTCCATGTTTTTTCTTTTTGAGATAATAATCAAAACTTTTTTTGAGAATAACTTCAGTCTCCTGCTGATTGTGCTGTTGAAGCAGATTAAGCACTGTATTATAGGATAGTGTAAATTGTGAAACGATTGGCTCAACGTCCTTGTCAGTCACTATTTTTATTTTTTCAATATCATCTCTATTTCTGTTATAGAGTGCAATTGCATATCCTTCTTTATCAATCCCTCTTCTTCCTGCCCTGCCTGCAAGCTGAAAATATTCTTTTGTGTGCAGATAGCGAAAGGTTATTCCATCATATTTTTCCAGCGTATGAAAGCAGACTGCTTTTGCAGGCATGTTAATCCCTACTGCAAACGTTTCTGTTGCATAGAGAACACGAACAAGACTCATGCCAAAGAGCTCTTCCACAAGCTCTTTTTGTTTCGGCAGCATGCCTGCATGGTGGATTGCAACACCTTTTTGGAGAAACCTTTTAAGAACTCTGCTGGAATCCAGATCCTTTATTTCAGAAGTGATGTATTTGTTATACATCAAAATAATAATAGGAATATCTGCAGGTGCTGCAAAATTGCATTCTCTGATAAGCTCCTCTGCTTTGTCCTGTGTTGCTTTTCTTGAAAAAACAAAATAAATTGCAGGAAGATAATTTCCTGTTGCAAGATCTTTTATGAGTTCAATATGTGATGGAATTTTATAATCTTTTTTCTTTTTTTCATAACTCATGCCTCTGTATTTTCTATGATAAAGTTCCCTGTAGTCAGCAATGTGCTCAATTTCTCTGCTGTGTTTTTTGATATTTTCAATGTTAGTTATGCCGAGATAAGAATCAAACAATAAATGCCTGAGAGGCACTACTCTTTTTTTATTACTTACCACTGCTACTCTATGACCTTTAATGGATTCTATCCAGTGGGCAAATTCTTTTGCATTTGGAATTGTTGCACTGAGGCAGAGATAGCGGATTGTTTCAGGAGAAAAAATAAGGGATTCCTCCCAGATTGTGCCTCTTTCAATATCATTGATGTAATGAATCTCGTCAAACACAACATAGCTCACGTGTTCTAAAGAGGGGTCATTGCATAGAAGCATATTTCTATATATTTCTGTTGTCATTATAAGAATAGGAGCATGCGAATTCATCACAACATCGCCTGTCATGATCCCTACATTTTCTTCTCCATACGCTTTTTTAAAATCCCTGAATTTCTGGTTTGAAAGTGCCTTTATTGGAGCTGTGTAAATAACCCTTTTTCCAGTGTGCATAAATTTGTCAATGATGTAGTCTGCAATTAAGGTTTTTCCAGAACCTGTTTGTGCTGTGACGACAACAGATTCATTTCGCTCAATTGCATGGATTGCTTCTACTTGAAATTGATCAAGAGTAAATTCCTTGAATGTAATGATGTCTCCTGTGTTTTCTGTTTCTTCTTGTTTTTTATCTTCATCATCTATATAGTATTGTGGATATTCATTTTCATTATTTTGCTTTGTTTCTTTATTCATCATTTCTATGATACTTTGCATTGTTTATATATTTTTGTGGAAAAAAAGAAAAAAACACAAACTATTTATATTGTCTTTTATCAGATATGTTTACAATGGGAAAACTTACAGGAGAACAAATAGTGTTAGGGATATTATCGTATATCCCTATTCTTGTACTCATCCCTGTATTGATAAAAAAAGATGATGATTTTGTTCATTTTCATGCAAAACAAGGGCTTGTGCTTTTATTTGTCTGGGTTGGTGTCTGGATTATTACAATAATTCCTTTTGTCGGATGGATTATTGGAATTCTTTTGTCGACTATTCTGAGTCTTATTTCTCTTGTTGCAATTGTCAAAGTGCTAATGGGAGAAAAATGGGAAATACCTGTTGTAAGCACATATGCAGATAAACTGAATATGTAGAGTGAATATTGTTTACGAAGGATTAAGTCTCCACTCGGTCAAAATAAATTACTCGACCTCATAAAAATAGCAAGAAAAATGGAGATGACGACAAGTTGACTTAATCAAACGGACGCAAGATTTAAATAGTAGATGTATTCTAAATAATACATATGTATAATAAAATAAACATAACTGAAAACGGCTTACAAATCATTTCATTATTTACAAATGGGTTTGATAGAGAATACTACATACGGGAAGTTGAGAAAT
>JAHFMP010000125.1 GCA_023267795.1 Candidatus Woesearchaeota archaeon
ATAATCTCTTCATAATCTGTGAGTCCTTCATCATCGCTGTCTGCATCAGCTGGATCTGTTGCATAGTCATAATATTCTTTAAAATCAGTCAGGCCATCTCCGTCACTATCATCAATGCAATCCTGGATACCATCACTATCATTGTCAATAGTATCATCAACACCATCACAGACATCATCAGTATCAGAAACACCATCACCATCTGAATCTGTTGCAGCTGATGTTGTTGTGTTGGTATCTGTGGTTGTTGTATTAGTTGAAGTGGTATTTGTTGATGTAGTTGTTGTTTTTAATGCTGCAATATCATCTTGAATATCGTCAATTTCATCTTCCACATCTTCTACATATACATCAATAGATTCTTCAAGATCCTCAACATCTTGTTCTACTGCTTCATATTCTGCATCAGAATCTATGTTTAAAACTGCTGAACGCAGTGCATCAATATCATCATCATAATCTTCATAGTCATTTTCCACTTCTTCCAAAAGATCATCAATGTCATTTTCTATATTATTATCTCCCCCTACATCGTCAAGGTCATCATACAAATCTTCTATGTCTGAAATAAGCTCTTTAAGCGCATCCTTACTATCAGAAAGAGATTCATCTAAATCAGAACTAATTGTATACCCTTCATCTTCTTCACTATCTTTCTCAGATTCCTGTTCAAGATTTTCTTCTACTGCGACATCATCTTCCACTACTTCATTATCTTCTTCAACGTCATTATCTTCTTCATTTTCTTCAATAGTAGTTTGTTTAGGATATTGAGTTATGCTGCTTTGTTCTTTTGGTCCAAAAATTTCTTTTGGCTTATGCGTTTTTTCTTTGCAATTTGCAAGAAAAAGAACAGATACAAGCAGAATCATTACAAAAACAAGATATTTTTTTCTCATTTTAGCCTCTTTCAGGAATCATTATATATAAATCTTTCTTAAAGCAGTGCCATCCGATTTCTCGAGTGATTTCAGAGATCTCTTTTCCACAAGGAAAAGAAAAAGTGAATAGGGATAGACGGCTGAAAATTATAGAGAATTTTGTTGCAAGAAACATTTTAAAAAAACATATAAACCTGAAGAATTTGAAGTTGTGCATGGAAAAAGAGAAACCACGTGCTCAACTACATCCAGAAATTTTTGATGAAGCAAAAAAACGTGTCAAAGAAGAGATGCATAAAGAGTATGTGACGTTTGTTGGTTTTCTTGGAATGCTTATTCGCACAGTAAATCCATTGTCTTACAAAAAACTCTGCAATGCAGGTTTTGGCCATGGTCTTCGTTTTTATTTTCATTTGCTTTGTTTTTCGTTTATGCTCTTTTTCCTCTTCACAATCCCTTATTTAGTTCATTTTTATAAAGATATCCACGAGCAAACAAATTATCTTAATAATTTTACTCTTGCACCACAATTGGATGTGAATCAAAGCATTGAATTTCCGCAATTTGGAATTGCAGTAGCAAACCAGAAAACATACGACAAAGAATTATTGCTTATTACCCAGCAAAGTTTGTATTGGAAAAACGGAATTTGTGTTTTCAGTAATATTGCCTGCTTGCTTTACGATGAACCTCATTATCTTGATTTCTCTCAAGCGCCGCAAATTGTTGAAGATAGGGATAAGTTTGCCAATGCTATTTTCTTTTTTATCCTTTTGATGCTTCCAGGCATTTTGATTATTATTTTTTTCTACCTGTCTATCAAATTTTTTCTAGTGATTTTATTGTATTCTTTTTTTGGATTCGCCTATACGACACTGATTCGCTATGAAGTTCGTATGCGGCAATTATTTCTTATCGCAATTTACTCGTTGACACCCACTATTTTCGTGGAAACAATTTTTGGCTTATACTATGAAACATACTATGTACCTTATGTTCTATCATTTGTTCTGTTTGTGGTGAGTACTTATCTTGTTGCAGAAAAGCCATTCCATCACTTTAAACATTAAAACAAAATAATCAATTTTTCACAGCATCATCCAACTCTTTGATAAACCGTTCTACTGTATTTGGAACATGCTCTGGCTGCGTTTTTAAAATCTTTGCAAGCGCTGCCAGAGTCTCACTCTCGTTGCCTTCAAACAGTTCTATAGAAGTAAGCACTGCTTCTGCTGCTGTCATTGCCTGTTTTTTCTTCGCTGCTTTTTTCCATTTTTCAAATAGTTCATGCACTCTTCCAACCAGCTGATCCTCCTTGCAATCAAGGAGTATTCGCACTTTTTCTAACACACCTTCCTGCTGATATTCTGTTTTTTTTGCAGCTGCACCTGCAGTAAAAGTGATGCGAACAACACCATCCTGGATTTTAGCTGCTTTGAGAATTTTAATTTTTCCTGCTTCTTTTGTCGAATGCAAATGCGTGCCTCCGCAACACTCAACATCCACTTCAGGAATCTGCACTATACGCAAATCTTTTCCTGGAACTGCACCACCTTGATAAATTTCCATGCCATATTGCTTTTCTGCATCATCGCGTGACATAAAATTAAGTTTCAAGGGAATATTTTTGTGCACAATCTCATTTGAAACCCGTTCTATTTCTTTTAGTTGCTCATCAGAAAGACTTTCATAATGAGTAATATCAATGTGAGCTTTGTCAACATCTTTTTTTGCACCTGCCTGCTGTGCATGGTTTCCGAGTATTTTTTTTGCAGCTGCATTTACAATATGTGTTGCAGTATGATGCTGCGTTAATTGCTCTCTTCTTTGCTCATCAACTTCTTGTCTTAACATAATTCCTTTTTCCAATCCTTCAGTAGAATCAACAACATGAACAATATGATTGCCTTGTTTGAATACAGTAATCACTGTATATTTTTTTCCTTTTTCTGAAATCAAAAATCCTGTATCATAAAGCTGCCCACCGCTTGTTGGATAAAAAACAGTTTTATCAAAAATAATATTATTTCCAATAATATCTAAAATAGTGGCTTTTTCTTTGATCAGCTGATAATCATAAAAGTACAGTGCCTTTGTTGCAGGAATGTTATGCAAATCAAGTCTTTCTTCAGAAGTTGTCTGGTGCTCCTGCTTTTTCTTTTCATGGATCTGTGAGACAAGAGAATAAAATGTATCAGGGATAAGAATTGGTTTGTGCATATCAATGCCAATATCGCGGACAAACTCAGGATGAATTCCTTCTGTATCGTAAAGATGCAGAAGCTGTTCAGTTCCAATCTCTCCTTTTTCGAGCAGTTTAGTAATAATCTGTTTTGCCTTGCCGCGATTTGCCTGATATTTGATTTTTTCAACTTCGAGTATTTTTGCAATGTGCGGCAGGTTCTCAGATAATTCAGGATACAATGGCTTAAGATATTCAGCATGCTTTTCTGCAATTTCTCCAAGATCAATATTCCAGTTGTACTTGTCAATAAATCCTAAAGCTCTTCTGAGGATTAATCTCAAATTATAACCACCTGCTACATTACTGGGCAAAACACCATCATGCAGTGCAACAAGCAATGCACGAGTATGCTCACCAACACTATACATTGCTGCAATCGGCAAAATAAGTTCTTTGAGTTCAAACATGTTCATGTCGAGCTTTCTCGCAATA
>JAHFMP010000126.1 GCA_023267795.1 Candidatus Woesearchaeota archaeon
TGGCGTATGGATATCAACTGTGCTTACAGTGCAATGCTGTCCATGAAAGATGCAACGAGTGATTTCATTGCACGTGGTGCTGACTTGACGCAGTTCTTTAACCTGGAAGATTATCTTGTGGCAAAGATTGTCAATGTCACTTCTCAAAAATTAGTGGATCTTTCCACAAAAGGTCCGGGATTAAGAAAATTGTATGGTGGCAGAACTATTACAGTGAATTGCAATAAAGTGCCGCGTATTATTGGCAAGCAAGGGTCAATGGTGAGTTTGATAAAAAATGCAACTGGCTGCAAAATTATTGTTGGCCAGAATGGTTTAATCTGGCTTCAGGGAGATCCACGAAGTGAAGTGATTGCTATTGATACAATAAAAAAGATTGAAACAGAATCGCATGTATCAGGATTAACAGAAAGAATTACAGAACATCTTGAAAAAGTATGTGGCAAATTCCAGATAAGAGTTGCGAATCACGAAGAAGAACAGGATATGCAGGAAGAACAATCACAATAAAATCGCAATAAATTATCGCATGTACTCGCAAGTAAAAATCTTTTCGAGCGCAGCGAGGAGAAAGATTTTCATGACGTATATAACAAGATTGGATGGTCGAAAGCAGTTTGAAATAAGGCCAATAGTAGCAAAAGCAGGAGTGATAAAAAATGCAGATGGTTCTGCTTATTTCAAGATAGGAAATACAGTTGCGTATGCAGCAGTGTATGGTCCACGGGAATTGCATCCTAAGTTTTTGCAGGATCCTAGTACAGGAGTTCTTCGCTGCAATTACAATATGATGCCATTCTCTGGCATGGGCAATAGGGTAAGGCCAGGGCAGAATAGAAGGGCAAAAGAAATTTCTCTTGTGACAGAAAAGGCATTGCTTCCTGTTGTTGATCTTAAGGAATTCCCAAATGCAGTAGTTGATGTGTTTATTGAGCTTCCGCAAACAGATGCAGGGAGCAGGTGTGCAGGTATTTGTGCAGCATCCATGGCATTGGCAGATGCAGGAATCCCAATGAAAGATCTTGTCTCTGCAGTTTCTGTGGGGAGTGTTGATGGCACTCTTGTTGTTGACCTTGATTATTTGGAAGAAGCGTATGAATGTAAAGAGGGAGTTGCAGACATTCCTGTAGCATATATTCCATCGACGCAAGAAATTTCATTGCTGCAAATGGATGGAGAAATTACAAAAGAGCACTTGATTGAAGCATTGGAAATAGGCAAAAAAGCTTGTCAGGAGATAATTGAAATTCAAAAAATAGCGCTGAAAGAAAAATACAATGTCAATGGTGAATAAAATGAGTAAAAAAAATCCAGCACGCGATCATTTACTGAAAGCATTAGAGGCAGGAATTCGTCTTGATGGCAGAGGGCCAGAGCAGTTCAGAGAAGTGGAAGTGCATTATGGTGTTTCCAATACAGCAGAGGGATCTGCATTGGTGAAAATAGGTGATACTGTTGTTATTGCAGGTGTCAAGTTATCAGTAGAGACTCCTTTTCCAGATACTCCAGAAGAAGGAATTATTATGGTAAACGCAGAGCTTCTTCCTTTATCCAGTCCGCGCTTTGAGCCTGGTCCACCAGGAATAGAAGCTATTGAGTTGGCAAGAATTGTGGATAGGGGACTTAGGGAGAGCAGAGCATTGGATTTAAGAGCATTGTGCATCAAAAAAGGAGAAAAAGTCTGGGCTGTTTCGTTGGATGTTTGTACTATTAATGATGCTGGCAATCTTGTTGATGTAGCAGGTCTTGCGGCAATTGCAGCATTGCAGGATGCAGTATTTCCAGAATATGATGGGGTTGAAGTGAATTACAAGGAAAAGACAGGAAAAAAATTACCGTTGAGTAAAACACCTATTCCTATTACTGTGTTGAAAATTGGAGATTATTTTCTTGCAGATCCGTTAGAGGAAGAGCTCGCATCTTATGATGCTCGCTTGACAGTTACAACAACTGCAGATGGCACAATTTGTTCTTTGCAGAAAGGTGGCGATGCTGCATTGACAGTAAAAGATATTGGTAAAATGATTGATATATCAATGGTACAGGCAAAAATTCTCAGGAGCAAATTGTAATTTTTTAACAAAAGCTAATCGGGAAAGGAATCACTTTTAAAATAATCAGGATCATCACCAAAACACCGAAAATAAAACCAGTGAGAAATCCTTTAAAGACATCTGCCCATAATCCTATAAATCCTTTTTTATCACTGAACATTTTCATTATTGTCCACCTCTATAATCCTCGTTCTGCTTCTTGTGCAATGTAGCGCAATGTGCTCATGTCACGCTTCACGCTGCTCACTATATTTTTTTTGATTGATTTGATGCGAATGACCACAGCATCAAGAGATCGAATAATCTCAGCATAGCGATGTATTTGCGCACCAATAGTATTGTCTCCTGTCCGTTGCCTGAGCTTCAAGTCCTTATGTAAACCACTGAGCTGTTTATGATAAGCATTGATGTGGCCTTGAATCGTATTAAGTTCGCGCATAATGCGAACAATTTTCGTATCAATAAAGCCTTGAATGCGCTCAATATGATGCAGCTGCACTTCAAGTTCATGAATAACAGTCCCTACCTTTTCCTGATTATTGCGAATGCTGCTCAGCCGTTCTTCAGCTTCAGCAACAGCTGCAATTTCCACAGAAACAAGTCTTTCAATGTTTTGTCCGATCGCTCCAATGTAAGCCATCTTCTCACACTCTCTTTTTTTCAATTACACTTCAAAGAAACTTTCTATAGAAAACTTTGCAAAATTCTCTATATAAATTTTTCCGTTACAAAATTGCTTATGAGACCATTCCTTATTTTCTTAAAGTCTCATAAGCAATTTTGTTTAACAAACTTTAAATATAACTCCACAATTCAGAGAACCATACCTTTTTTTTGAATTAAGGTTGGGGGAGACAACAATGATGGAAGCATCACGGCCATTAGATGCATTAAATCGGGCAAGAAACAAACGAGTTATAGTAGAATTAAAAAATAATCTTCAGATCTCTGGTGAGTTAAAATCATTTGATATTCACATCAACTGTGTTCTTGAAAATGCAGAAGAGCATCAGAATGGTGAAGTGAAGCGCAAGCTTGGCACTGTTTTTATCAGGGGCGATACAATTATCTTAATATCGCCGTCTGAGCAGTAAGAAGTAAAATTCATGGAGTGTGAAAAATTCTTCATGAAGACACGAAGTGTCTGAATGTAAGAATTTTTATTATGTCTAAAGGAACAGCAGCAAAAGGAAAACGGTCTGGCAAAAAGAATCATATTATTTGCAGGCGTTGTGGCAGGCATAGTTATCATGTTTCTCGTGCGATCTGTGCAAGCTGTGGCTATGGTAGAGCTTCTAAAACACGTCAGAGAAATTCTGATAGGAAGAAAAGATAATTTTAATTCATATATCACTATGCTGTAATCAGAAAAGGAAAAATTACTTTAACATCAGAGCTATTTTG
>JAHFMP010000127.1 GCA_023267795.1 Candidatus Woesearchaeota archaeon
TCTAGTTTTAAATCAGGGTTAACTCCTGCTGAATTTTATTTTGGAGCGATGACAGGAAGAGATTCACTTATGGATACTGCGCTTCGAACACCAAAGTCAGGTTATTTGTACAGGCGCTTGGCAAATGCATTGCAGGATATGCGTGTTGTGTATGACGGTACTGTGCGGGATGCAAATGGAAGTATTGTTCAATTTCAATATGGAGAAGACGGCATTGATGTTTCCAAAAGCGAAAAAGGAAAACTAAACGTCCAGAGTCTTATTTCAAAAGTTA
The DNA here is from genome assembly GCA_023267795.1 of Candidatus Woesearchaeota archaeon. Classification (GTDB taxonomy): domain Archaea; phylum Nanobdellota; class Nanobdellia; order Woesearchaeales; family DSVV01; genus JACRPI01. The sequence goes on from JAHFMP010000127.1 coordinate 275, forward strand.
TAGAAGAGTAAAGAGCGAACAATGGTAAATAAAGAAAATAACATAAATAACAAAAATGTAAGGGGTGAAAAATTTCATATTTGAAATTTTTTAAATGGAAGAAGTTTTTGATGAATACATTGATTTATTGCCTCTGTCTATTATAGAAGACATCAAAGTACATGTGCCGAAAGGCATTGTAAAAACAAAGCTTAAGAAAGTTTTGGATCTTGCTGTCGAAGAATATAATACTATGCAGGTAGAGCCCGGAGAATGTGTTGGCATTATAAGTGCTGAATCTATTGGTGAACCAGGAACACAGATGACATTAAATACATTTCACTTCGCAGGAGTTTCTGAAATGAATGTCACTACTGGTCTTCCTCGTATTATTGAAGTTCTTGATGGTTCTCAATCTTTACGAACTCCAATGATGGAGATTTATTTACAGGCACCATACAAAAATGGAACAGAAATTAAGAAAGCTGCTCAGTTAATTAATGAAACAACACTTCAGGATATTGCAAATGAATTTCTCATTAACATTCCTGATTCCATTATTGAAGTGCGGTTGGATAATGAGAAAATGAATACTCTTTCTCTTTCTGCAGAAAAAGTACAAAAGCTACTTGATGCAAATATGAAAGGAATCAATGTAAAATTAAAAGAAACTTCTTTGCTAATTAAACCTAAAGGAAAAGAAATCAGTGTTAATGAACTCTATAAACTCAAAGAAAAAGCAAAATCACTCTACGTTGCTGGTGTCAAAGGCATTACGCAAGTACTTCCTGTCAAACGAGGTGATGAATTTGTTATTATCACTGCTGGAACAAATCTGAAGTCAGTGTTTGAGCTTGAATTTGTTGATGCAACACGAACTATGAGCAATGATATTTTTGAAGTGTATGATGTTTTAGGAATAGAAGCAGCACGTGAAGCAGTTGTTCGTGAGGTTTTCAAAATTATTACAGAACAGGGATTGAATGTTGATGTCAGGCACTTGATGCTTGTTGCAGACACAATGTGTGTGACAGGAAGCCTGAAAGGAATCACACGCTATGGTATTGTCAGCCAAAAATCAAGTGTTCTTGCAAAGGCTTCGTTTGAAACACCTATTAAACATATTATCAATGCTTCTCTTGTTGGAGAAAAAGATGAACTTAGCAGTGTTGTAGAAAATGTTATGATTAATCAGCCTGTTCCTATTGGAACTGGTCTTTTGACTCTTGTTACAAAAGATGTAAAGAGAATTTTGCATAAATAGCAAAGTTCTCTAAAGAAATAATAACTAATAATATTGTGGAGTTGATATAGTGTGGTGGTAAAATATGTGGACAGTAGCATTAGTGAATTGAAAAAGCTTTTGAAAACAGATAATGTTGTTCTTGGAACTGAACGAACATTAAAAATTTTAAAATCAGGAAATGCAGAAAAGGTATTTCTTTCCAGCAATTGTCCTGATGATGTTAAAAAAGATGTAGAATATTATGCAAAGTTTGCAGGAATTCCTCTTATTTATTTGAAGCAGCCAAATGATGAGCTTGGTATATTATGCAAGAAGCCATATCCTGTTTCTGTTTTAACTATTCTTCAATAAAACAGTGTGACAATGATAAAAATTACTTATACACAGGAGCTCATGGGTATCATGGTTCTTTTTGATAGAATCACACATGTTTCATTAAAAGATTGTTTTGAGGACAAAAATCAAATTCTTACATTTGTTGTTGATGTAGAGAATTTGGGAAGAGCAATCGGGAAGCACGCTGTTTTTGTAAAGAAGCTAGAACAGCTCTTGAAACGCAAAATTAGAATATTAGGATTTCATTCTAATGTAAGGCAATTCATTACACAGGTGATTTACCCTTTGCATGTCACTTCTGTGATACTTGAGAACGATATTCTTATTCTCAGAAACAATGACAGAAAAACAAAAAGTTTATTAATAGGCAGAAATGCCCAGAACTTACGAAATACAGAGGCAATTGTTCAACGTTTTTTTCCTGATATTGCTGAAGTAAAGGTTATGTAAAAAAAATATTTACGGTAATAAACATAAAAAATAATGAGGTACAAAAAAGTATTTTTGTAAAAATGCATGGGAAAAAAATCACGAGGATTACATGCTGGAAATAAGCTGAAAAGAAGAAGAAATCAGTTTAAAAAAATAAGCAGGACTATTCTTCGATTACGATCAGACCCTCTTGGTGGAAGTCATCAGGCAAAGGCAATTGTTCTTGAAAAAATCCAATTAGAAGCAAAACAGCCAAATTCTGCAATGAGAAAATGTGCACGGGTTCAACTCATTAAGAATGGAAAACAAGTTACAGCATTTCTTCCGGGCGATGGTGCAACAAAGCTTGTGGATGAACATGATGAGGTTATTATTGAATGTATCGGCGGTAAAGTTGGTCGGGCAAAAGGAGACATTCCTGGTGTTCGCTGGCAGGTTATCAAAGTAAATGATCAATCACTTGATGCACTGCGCAAAGGAAAGATTGAGAAAGCTCGTAAATAAAATGTGAATACCATGACAGAAATTAAACTTTTTAACAAATGGTCTCTTCAAGGTATTGTTGTGCATGATCCAGGGTTGCAGCCATATGTTGGTTTGCGTTCTCTATTTGTTCCTAAAACAGGTGCACGGTATGCAGGCAATACGTTTCATAAATCAAGAATTAACATTGTCGAACGACTTATCAATAAAATTTTAGTTCCTGGGCACAAGGGGAAAAAGCACTTTAAAACAAGCGGTCATATTACCGGAAAGGCATGCAATGCATATGATCTTGTGCATGACTGTTTTGAAATTATTGCACAGCGACTCAAAAAAAATCCTCTTGAAGTGTTTGTGAAAGCACTTGAAAATGCAGCTCCTCGTGAGGAAATTATTACTATTGAATATGGCGGTGCTCGTTATCCAAAAGCTGTTGAATGTGCACCACAACGACGTGTTGACATTGCATTACGTTATTTTGCGCAGGGAAGCTATCACAAGGCATTTAACACAAAAAAACCATTTGTTCAACATCTTGCTGATGAAATTATTGCAGCATATCAGTCAAGTCCAACTTCTGTTGCGATTGCAAAGAAAAATGAATTGGAAAGGCAGGCTGATAGTAGTCGATAAGATTTTTTCAGATACATTTTTTCATAAACTATATATACTCTTATTTCTTTCTTCTATGT
>JAHFMP010000128.1 GCA_023267795.1 Candidatus Woesearchaeota archaeon
TGCCTGTTCTTCAAAATTATTTAAGAAAGCAAGTGATCGAACAAGCTCGTCTGTAACATATTTTCTTCTCTGGTGAGTACTTCTTTGTTTCTGAATGGTATTATCGAGATCAGTCCGCTTACGCCAGTAACCTCCTTTTGCTTCTTTAGGATCAAAATTAAAAAACACGTAATGGGGATAAATCCCGCAATAAATCCAGACATGCTCATAATTGAGTTCCAAGGTTCTTCGATTTCTTCGATCTCTGTTTCTCATATACCCAAGTTCAACAAGGACAAGATCATTAGGAATCTCTCTTTTATAAAAACATTCTTGACCAAGTTCTAAGTATGCACCTTTATGAGAGATATTAGTATATGGAAGTCTTTCTGTTCTTCCTTTTCTGTTCAGTGTTGTTCTTGTGTCAAGATGACCAGCCGCTGAAAGTGTCTCTCGTGTTCCTACCATTCTTCCACCCATTTTTTCAGCAGTTCTCTCTTGTACTAATATCTCATCAAGACTTATATCTCGAAAAAGCAGAACCCATGCACAGCCATGCCACTTTCCTTCACGATGAGCAGCAGTTCTTTCTACTGTTCCGATAATTACCCCTGGCTTGTTAGGATCTTTGATTTGTTCTCCATCTAATGTTTGAAACCATTCACTAAAGAGATATAAGTGTTGTTGTCTTTTTCTTGCCATATATACTTATGTAGTCTCGCTTTCTATAAAAATTCTTTTTTTTCTATTCTCCTGAAAAGTGGTCATAATATTTATAAAGTGTTATTCATCTCTTAAAGAGTAATTAAAGTAGATAATTCACTCTTATTTTGGTGTGAATCTATCTCAAAAATGTATAAAACTGTCAACAGCATTAAACTTACATAGAATAGACGAGCTTGAGAAAATGTCCGAACAAGATTTTTTAACTCCATTGCGTATCCACCGTGCAAAACCAGTATCAACACAATGTATTGTTCTCTATGGTTCTCGAACAGCAGGAAAAGATGCCATTACAGATGCATTAAAAAATCAGATTGGTACTGAAGTAGAAAAAGTTGAGTGCCATGCAGTGTACAGATCAAAAAGGCAGGGAGAAGAGTTAGGTACAGCGACAGGGATAAATACAGACATGGATTTAAGTGATCTTGAAAAAAATCAAGAAGGTTTTCTTTTAGCGTATGCAGCAGGTGGTGTCTTTTATGCAGTTCCTCCAGATGAGTTTGCTGGAATTTCCCATGTTCCTGTTCTTCATGTTGTTGGTCTTAATGGATTAGAAGGATTAGTAACAGAAGGCACTCTCCCTAATAGATTAGATATTTTAGTTACAATAAATCCTGAATCAATGGATTTAGAAAGAAGAGTGATAAATAGGTTAACTAAATACACAGATCTTCCTTCTGACTTTGATATAACAAACGTAACAGATGATCAAAAAAGATTGATTCAAGAATCGCTCGCCTCAACAAAGCAAACAATTACTGAGTTTGAAAATCAGAGCATTATTGAATATCATGCTGTATTTGATAACTCTTTTCCTCTTGATGATGATATTCGCGCTTTAATTTATAAAACACAACCAATTGCCTTTGCAACAGAAGATATTGCTCGTCGTATTCATGCATTATACGACATGTTTACTCGTGAACTAGGAGATGAAAAAAAAATAGAAGGACGTTCTCCAGCATATATGCATAATAGACAAGTTACTAACTGGTGTAAATATATTTTTGGAAAAGGACCAAAAAAGATTAAGCGAAAAAATATTTTTTCACAGGATTTTACCAAAGGAACTGTTACTGAATATGCAACTAGTCACGACCTAACGTCTGAAGGAATACGTGTAATATTTGAGAATGTATCTGTAAACGAAGTAACAAGATCAGGAACTACGGGGCGTGTCAGTATTTATCTTAGCAGAGAAGATGATGCGCGGGTTTTAGTAAGAGATATAGGTAATGAGATTTACAATGGAACTTATCACACGTTAATGATTATAGCAAAAGGTATGGAGACTAGATTTGGGTTGAGACCAAAGTTTGATGTTGTTGATGGAGAATTAATAGGACTAAGATATTCTCTCACAGACAGAAAGCCAGATTCAGATAAAAAAAACAAATATTATGAACTTTTTATAGGATATGGATAATTTTGAATAACAGTGCTATCCGATTTCTGGAGTGAAATCTGCAACTTTGATAGGAAACAGAGGAACATTTTTTCCGCTGCCTGCTTCTATTTACTTTTTCTCTTCCTTGTTTCTTTTTTCTCCCCTCAATAATAAGGGGGAAAAAAAGGACAAGTGTGCGTTTTCAGGCAGTGGAAAAAATGTATGGCTTAATTTCTTGTGGAAAAAAGATCTCTGAAATCACTTGCAGAATCGGATGTCACGAATAACATACCCTAAATGAGGTATTATTTTATCAAATGAGATATTATTTTATCTTTTCAGAGTTTTGTTTTTCTTCTAAATGATACGTTGAAGTTGCTTCTAAATTACTTACTATTAAATCTAAACAATGTCTGCAGAACACGAGAAGCATAACTTCATCAATAGGAAGCATTTTCTTTGTGTTATCTATCTCTTTTAAGATATGACCTCTTCTTTCATATATTTTTGAGAACTTGTTAAAATCATATTTATAAAACAAATCATAATAAACACGAAGTGTTTGAAAAATGTCAGTGAGTATTGCTTCTGTTTTTTGTTGCACTTTTTTGAGGCGAATAACATCTCTAGCTGCATATTTCAAAATATCTGCAATCTTATTCAAATTGGTAAGAATAACATAAAGTTGAGAATTTTTGTATTTCTCCGAATATCCTATTTTATTTAAAAGACGCATACAATATGTAATGAAAATAATGATATTATCATACTTTCTTTCTATAGTTTCGAGTAAAAGGCTATCTTTTTCTTTTACACCTTTTAAGAAATCCTCACAGGCATCCATGAGCAATAAGAAGATCCTCCTAAACATAAGTTCAAAATCTTCAAATGATGCTTTTGAAATGCTTTTGTAGACAAAATAATTTTCTTTCTGCTCAATAATCTGCATACCTACCCAACGCTGAAGTTCTTGTTGCAAAATTGTTGAAACTAGTTCTTTTTCTTCAGTTCTATAATGCATTGTTGTCTTATTATCAAATAGTACTTTAATAACATCATAGCCCCGACGATATGCACTTCTAATCGCATAAATGATTGATGTTCTGTCAATGCCACTCACATCAATAGTAACTTCCATCTCTTGCTCTACTCGTTTTGCCGAAATCTCCAACACATTATCCTTCTCAGTAACCTCCAATTCATCCCCTTTCTTAATATTATACTTTCTACCCCACGCTCGCGGAATAGAAACCAACTGTGTTGACTCGGCAATCTGAATGA
>JAHFMP010000129.1 GCA_023267795.1 Candidatus Woesearchaeota archaeon
CTTATTTAGTTAAATTTATAATTGCTGTCTAGTTCACTTTTTCTATGGATATGAAAAAAAAACAGCATGAACTGGAAACAAGTATGTTATTTCAGAAATGGAAGCAGCATCACCATGATGCATATCTGACCCACTTTTTTATTCTAAATAATCATGAAGTTCAAATAGGTTATTATGAACCAACTAAAGATACTATGTGGACTTTTTCATCATCAGGAACATTTACAGAAGATAAGGAAATTTTCAAGGAGCAAAAAACAGTGCCAGCATTAGAAATGAAACAGGTTTCTGTTTCTTTAGAGAAAGCAAAAGAGATTGCAGATGTGTACTATAAAGAAAAGTATTCAGGAGATACTATTTCCAAGGAAATTATTGTACTTCAAAATTTGGATAACAAAGCAGTATATAATCTAACAATCATTACAATGACATTTAAGATGATGAACATTAGAATTGATGCATTAACAGGAGAAATTATTTCACAAAAAATGCAGTCAATTATGGATCTTGTTCAAACGTTTGAAACAACAAAGAAGAGTAGTGAGGTAAAAATTATATGAAAGTAGAAATTGTCAAACTGGATAAAGAATTGCCTACACCAAAGTATGCACATCATGGTGATGCAGGAATGGATTTGTATAGTGTTGGAGAAATCGCATTGCAGCCAAGCGAATGGAAAATTGTTCCAACAGGTCTAAAAGTTGCAGTGCCATATGGATTTGAAGCACAGGTGCGTCCACGAAGCGGATTAGCTGCAAAATTTGGAATCTCTGTTGTAAATGCTCCAGGAACTATTGATCATGAATATCGCGGGGAAATTGGAGTTATTATGATCAATCATAGTAAGCAGCCATTTGTCATAAAAAAAGGCGAGCGTGTTGCACAGTTGGTTTTCAATAAAATAGAAATTGTGCATTTGGAAGAAGTGGACCAACTACAAGAAACAGAACGTGGTAAAGGAGGCTTTGGAAGTACAGGAACGAAATAATTAAATATGTTTTACAAGTGTGCTTTCGTTATTAAACTTCTCCCAAATTTCAATCACTTTTCGTTCAGTATCTTCAACAGTTGCAGGAGGGTTTGTATTAAGGTATACAATCTTTGTTCCACCTTTTTCAAATACTTTTTGAATCCAGTCACTTTTGTACCGTGCAGCAATCCTTCGTAAAAATAGAATTTCCTCAAATATTGCATTGTCTTGTTTTTTCCGCTCTTTAAGTCTCTTCAATGCAATGTCAGGGTCAAGATCAATAATAATAAGTAATGAAGGTGCATTTTTAATGGCAAACGAATTTCCGGGTAGTTTCATAATATCCATTAAACTAATTTGTTCAAGTTGAATTGGCTGATAAACAAGAGAGGAAATAACTCCTCTTTCTTGGAAGATCGTTTTTCCTGCTTGCATCGCAGGAACCAGAAATTTTTTGTAGAGAATCTCGCGGTCAAGTGCAAATGCTTGTGCAGTAGATAATCCAGAGTATTTTCTTTGTTTGTTTTTTCGAATAAGCTCTTCACGAATTACTTTTCCAATCATAGAGGATGTTGGTTCGTAACTGACAAAGATATCATGCTCTTTGACCTCTTCAATTTCCGGGATATTGTTGTGTTCTTTCCAGTATTCTCGAAGATCAAGAACTCTTTTTCCTTTTTTTTCTTCATAGCGTCGAAGTGCAGTAGTGACTGTTCCTTTTCCAGATCCATCAACCCCATCAATCATCACAAATGTTCCTTTCATAGAAAATGTTATGATCCTTGAATTTATTAAGTTATCTTGTTTTTTCTATCTTTAGTCTCAAATTTATGAAAAACCAACAGGTATAAATACAAAAAGAGCAAAAGAAATCAAAAATGCCAAAAAAACAAAAATCAGATGCAAAAAACGTGATTTGGTTAGGGATAGTAAGCCTTTTAACAGATATCAGTTCAGAAATGCTGTTTCCCATTATTCCATTATTTCTCACCATTGTTCTGAAAGCAAATATGGCAGTTATTGGATTTATTGAAGGAATTGCAGAAGCGTTGTCCGCATTCCTCAAACTTGTAGCAGGCATCATTGCAGATCGTTGGAAAAATAAAAAATTGCTGACTATTATTGGCTATGGTTCCTCTGCAATTGCAAAGCCATTTTTAGCACTAGCAACACTCTGGCAGCATGTTCTCATTGTTCGTGTTCTTGATAGGATTGGAAAAGGAATACGAACAACACCGCGAGATGCCCTAATTGCAGCATCTGTCAAAGATTCAGAGCGTGGTAAATACTTTGGTTTGCATCGAACAATGGATAGTATTGGTGCAGTGATAGGGGTTCTTTTAGTAACAGCATTGTTATTTTATCTTGGTGAATCAGAGGAGAGTTTTAGGACAGTGTTTTGGTTGTCATTTATTCCAGCAGCATTAGCAGTTATTCTCCTCTTTTTGTTTGTCCATGATGTCGAAGCACCAAAAACAGAAACAAAGAAGCAGAAACCATTCAATCTCTTTAAAGTATGGAAAAAGCTCAATAAAGATCTCAAAATTTTTTATCTCATCATGCTCTTGTTTAACGCTGCAGGTTTCAGTTATGCTTTCTTTATCTTGAGAGCACAAAATATTGGTTTTGCAATCAAGCTCATTCCAATTCTGTATTTGATCTACAATATTTTCTATGCCTTCAGTGCATATCCCGCAGGAAAAATATCTGATCATTTTGGCAGAAACACTGTGCTCGCAGCAGGATTTATGCTGTTTGCAATAACAAGCATTGGCTTTGGCTTTTTTGCAAATGACGCAACGCTTTGGCTTTTGTTTGCAATGTATGGTGTCTTCATTGGCTTAACAGATGGGGTAGCGCGCGCAGTTGTTGCAGATTTATCGTCAGAAAAAGAAACAGGTACTGCATTTGGTGTTTATCACATGCTTGTTGGTCTCACAATTTTCCCTGCAAACATGATTGGTGGTCTTTTATGGAAATATGTCAGTCCAACTGCGCCGTTTGTCTATGCAGCGATTATGGCATGTATCGCAACTATTGCAATTCTTCTTTTCCATCATCAGCAAAAGATAAAGAAAGTACAGATGTCGATGCAGAATTTTAAGGCGTATAGATAATTCAAACCTCAATCACAATCTTTCTTTTATTTTCCGGGCGAATTTTAATTCGTTCTCCTTTTCTCACATGAAGAAATGCAGCAAGTTGTTTATTGATTCGTACCATCAGCGAATCTCCTGATTGACCAATATTAGTCTCACTTTCTAATCCCCACAATCCTTTTGCTTTTGTCGTGACATCAATTTTATCTGATGTTTGTTCATCAAAGAATTTTTCTCCACAAGAAGAGCAACAAATAATTAT
>JAHFMP010000130.1 GCA_023267795.1 Candidatus Woesearchaeota archaeon
AAGTCAGCACCTCCATAAATATTTCCACATCTGGTGATTGCAAGAGGCAGGCCATACGTCTTATAATAAGAGTGGGCAATCATATCTGCACATGCTTTGGAAACATCATAAGGATGTTGTGCGAGAAGCGGCATTTCTTCAGTGTATGGTAATATTTTTTGTGTGCCATACACTTTATCTGTGGATGCAACAACAATACGTTGTACAGTTCCTAAATGTCGGCATGCCTCAAGCAATGTCCATGTTCCTTTGATGTTGGATTCAAAAGAAGAAAGTGGAGATCTGTTTGCAGTTTGTACAATAGTTTGCGCACCGAGATGAAAAACAGTATCAATCTCATATTCATTCAATGCACGCTCGACAGTTTCCAAATCCACTAAATCTCCACGAACAATATTGACTTTCTCAAACATTTTTGTGGTAACTAATTGTGAATCAGGAACCCAATCACGAATAAGAACAACAACATTCGCTCCTTTTCCAACAAGAGCTTCAGTGAGCCAACTTCCTAACAGTCCAGTTGCTCCTGTTACAAAAATATTTTTATTTTTCCATTCAAACATATTTTTTATTTCCATGTTTTCCACGGCTTTTCTTTTTTCCATAGATTGTTTAAATGAATATAATCCCTGTATGTGTCCATACAGTGCCAGAATCCATTATGCATATACATTGCAAGTTGCTGCTGCTCTGCAAGTTTCGGCAATGTGGCAAATTCAAACATATCATCATCAAGATGCTCAAACACTTTTTTTTGAAACACAATAAAACCACCATTAATGCGATCATTAAGCACAGGCTTTTCAATAAATTCTGTAATGGTATTTTCTTCGTTCACTTGCAAGGATCCATATTTTGAAGTAGGCTTTATTCCTGTAATTGTGCCTATTTTTGCTTTTGCCTTGTGAAATGCAAATAATTCTTTTATGTTGACATTACTAACTCCATCTCCATAAGTTACCATAAACTCTTCATCTGCATTGAGAAATGGTTGAATGAGTCTTATTCTTTTACCAGTCAATGCATCTTCTCCTGTATCAACACACGTCACATTCCAGTCTTCATCATCATCACTGTTGTGAATGGTAAGAATGCCAGATTTTAATGCAATCGTAAAATTATTTGTTTGTGTTTTGTAATTGAGAAAATAGTTCTTAATCATATCCCCTTTGTATCCTAAACAAAGAACAAAATCCCGAAAGCCATAGTACGCATAGTGCTTCATAATGTGCGTGAGAATCGGTTTGCCACCAATTTCTATTAGCGGTTTTGGCTTATATTCTGTCTCTTCGCGAAGTCTTGTTCCAATGCCACCACATAAAATTACCACCTTTGTCATGCCTGCCCATCCTCACCACTTCACACTCTTCTATGGTAGATAACTTAATGTTGTTTTATAAAGTTTCTGAACTATTGTTCTATTGGTTTTATGCTGTTGCTTTTTTGAAAAGTTCTTTTGTTTTTTTCACATCAATGGTCTTTGTGAATACAATCAGTGCTCCATAGATGAGCAGCAATACCATGCCACAAACCATTGCTTCTGCAAGATTGTTCCAGATAATTATTTTTTTGATCCAGATCACTGCACATGCACTTATTGCTACAAACAGCATGCTTTTGATCCATGTTTTAAGCGGAAATTCAAACGAGATATGTTTTGTTAATTCATGTGTTGAGGTGATGAACAATAAAATGTAACATATGGTTGTTGCAAGGCTAGCTCCACTGATACTCAAATGAAAAATTCCCACAAAAAGAATATTCAAAAGAACATTTAATCCACAAATCAGTGCCACACTTTTTGCAATCTTTTGTGCTTGTCCCATTCCTGTATACACAATATTATTGAACAGTGAGAATGCATAAAACACAGTTCCTGCTGCCAAGATTTGCAGCGCAGGGCTTGCCTCACTATATTTTTGTCCAAACAAAATAGGAATAATATATTCTGGGAATAATGCAAGAGTTACTGCAAACGGAACAAGCAGCACAAACAAATACGCGTATGCCATGGTGACTGCTTCACTCAATTTTTCAGGTTTTTTTGCTGTGTGTAACTCAGTCACGAGTGGCGCAAATATAATAATCACTGGTCGCATAAAAAATAAAAGCAATAATGAAATAGGAAGCGCGATGTTGTACAATCCCACTTCCCGTAATGTGGTGAAATACGTTAATGCAATTGTGTCTGTTTGCGTGAGAATAATCCAGCCAAAATTCGTTAATGCAACGGGGATTGCGTATTTGAGAATTTCCATTCCCGCTTTTGGGTGTATGCTCCACTTTTGTTTTGAAAACAAACGCATCTCTTGACAAACAGAACAGATATAGGGATAGGTTGTTCCAAATAATATCAAATTAATTATTGCATACGCAAGCACAGGAATGTAGAGACTTTGATTATACTGAAATAATCCCAGACAAAAGAGTAGCACTATACTCATTCTTCCGACATCAAGCGCAGTGTACCAGGTTGTTCTTTGCAATCCAAGAAGCATATATGCGCAAAAGGTGAGCAGTGGTGTTGTGACGAACCATATTGTTAAAATCCACAGAAACGATGTAACATGTGCATTGTGAAAATAATACGTTGCAATCATATTTTTTCCTAAAAAAAAAATAATGGAAAAAAAGATAGAGACCAGCAATTGTCCAAATAGGATTGTTCGTGCAACATGTGCAATTTCATATTCTTTTTTTTGTTCTTTGAGTTCTACAATCTTTTTTGTTGCTGCTTGCTCTACTCCCATATCCACAAAAAGCATAAAAAAACCAAAAAAAGAAAGCATTGCATAAAACATCCCATAATCATCAATAGAGAGTTCTGTTGCAAGCAGTCTTCTAAAAAAATAGGCAAGAACTGCTCCAACAATAATTAAGATAAATGAGAAACTAATTCCTCGTGCAACGCGTTTGAGATACATTATAGAAAAGATGGTTGCTTGTTATAAAAAACTTATGCAATCTTTACTAATTTTGTCTCTGAAACCATCCGATAGTTATTTTTAGTCCTTCTTCCAACTCTATTTTTGGTTCCCATCTAAGCAGTGTTTTTGCACGAGTGATATCAGGACATCGCTGTTTTGGATCGTCTTGAGGCAAAGGTTCAAACAAAATATTGCTTTTGCTATTTGTCAGTTTTATAATTTTTTTTGCAAGCTCTAAAACTGTCCACTCATTTTGATTTCCGATATTTACTGGTTCATGAAAATCAGAAAGAAGCAGTGCATAGATCCCTTCAATAAGATCATCAACGTAACAAAAACTTC
>JAHFMP010000131.1 GCA_023267795.1 Candidatus Woesearchaeota archaeon
CAGGTAATTATACTGCATATCTTCTGGCAAAAGCAGGTTACGACGTCACGATCTATGAAGAGCATCTTGAGCCGGGGTTGCCAATTCAGTGTACAGGGATTATCACCTCTGATCTCAAAGATCATTTAGAGCTCAGTGACGAATATATCGTCAATAGGATGCATTTTGTTCAGGTTTTTGCACCAGATGGGAGAATGTTCGAAACAAAAAATGATGATATCATTGTTTGCAGGCATAAATTTGATAATTATATTTTGAAAAAAGCGCTTGCAGCAGGCGCAAAGATAGAGAAAGGAACAAAATTCATTAGCTACAGTAAAGAAACAAAAGAAATTCTGGTGGAAAAAAAAGAAAAAGAGAATCAAACTAAAAAAAGAGAAAAAGTGGATATTCTCATTGGTGCAGATGGCCCAAATAGTAAGGTATCAAAAATAATAAACCACGAAATTCTTGAAGAACATCCAACTCCAATGTATTATGGGGTACAGGCAACTGTCAAAGGCAAGTTTCAGCCACATACATATCGGGTCTATTTAGGAAGCATCTGTCCGGAATTCTTTCTATGGGTTGTTCCAGAAAATAATCTTTTGGCAAGAATTGGTCTTGCAACAAAGCAAACACCACATATATATTTTAATAAAGCGTTAGAAATGCTTAGCTACACAGTTCTTAACATTACAGATCGTCAAGGAGGTTTAATTCCTTGTTATAATCCAAAAATAAAAGTGCAGGAAGACAACATTTTTTTGATAGGTGATGCTGCAACAATTATTAAGTCAACAACAGGTGGCGGCATTGTTCCGCATCTTGAGGCTACAAAAATATTAGTGGATTGTATCATAAATAAAAAAAATTTCAATAAAGAGCTGAAGAGAAAAAAGCTTTTGTTGCATTTATTCCTGCGAAGATTTTTGGATCAATTTTCTGATGAAGAATATAATGATCTTGTCAAAATGCTCAGCAATTCCGCAGCAAATGCAGTACTGGAAAAATATACGAGGGATAATCTGTTGCAGCTCTTATTCCATCTTATTGCTGAAAATCCGCAGTTTATCTGGTTTGGCATGAAGCACAGTAAGAAAATCTGGAAAGCGTTCTAAACCTTTATAAAAACATCCATTTTTCAAATCAGGGGTTGGCTAATGAGCGATAAAACAGAAGACATTTCTATTGATTTTGAAAAAATTGCGGCAATATCATTTGCATGGATTAAAAGGAATTATGTATTGTTTGTTCTTTTGATTCCTATTTTGTTAAGTATTTTCATTCGTGTGCAGACAGTTTATTTGCCTGTTTTTGATAATTCAGCAGAGGCAAACATCCGTTCGTACATTCAATCAGGTATTGAACAGCAAGTCAATGCAGAGTATCCTAATCTTCCAGCAGAAAATAAGCAGACGCTTGTGCAGCAGCAGCTCAGTGATATTTATGCAAAAGGTACTATTAATTATGCTGGTCAGGAGGTTCCAATAGAAGATTTGGTTGTAGAAAATGCGCGCCAGATTAAAGAGAATTTTCAGGATGATCATGGCTTAACTTATCTTGGAGAAATTGATCCATGGTATTTTTTTCGCTTGGCAGAAAATTATCTGGATCATGGCTATGAAGGAGACATAGAGTTAAACGGAAAATATTATGATGATCATCAACTTGCAGGTACTCCCAGAGAGTTTTTAGGAGGAGAAACAAGTACATTGCCGCATTTCCATGTAATGGTGGAAGTCTATTTCTATAAAATAATTGCTTTATTTGCGCCAAATACAAGACTTGTTACTGTTGTCTATTTTTTGCCTGTGCTGCTTGCAACATTGTCTGTGATACCTGCTTTTTTTCTGGTGAAAAGAGTTGCAGGAACAATTGGCGCGCTTGTTTCAGCAACATTTGTCGCAGTGCATCCTGCATTTATTGGCAGGACAATTGCAGGATTTTCAGATACAGATGGCTATAATATTTTGTTTCCATTAGTGATTATGTGGATATTCATAGAAGCGATTGAATCAGAGTCAAGAAAAAAAGCAGTTGGCATGGCTGTTCTTGCAGGATTTTTTATGGGCGTCTTCAGTTATACGTGGGGCGGCTGGTGGTATATTTTTGATTTCTTGTTAGCAGTGTGTTTTATCCTGCTTTGGTATTTGTTTTTGAATGATTATACTGCAGGGAAATCAATAAAAATAAAGCTCCAATGGATTGCTGCTGCAATTTTTCTTGCTCCTCTTTTTGTTATTGCTGCACTGATTCATGCGTTGTGGAAAGCAAAAAACAAAGAGTATCGTGATGCAAATGCAGAAAGATATCTTGCTGAAACTACAATATTTATATTCCTTATTTCCTGTGCTATTTTTGTTTCGTATTTCAGTAGTTTTTCACACTTTGTCACTGCAGTGCAGGAACCAATAGGATTCTCTGCAATTAAAGAGGTAGGTGCAATAAAACTTTGGCCAAACGTTCTAACTACTGTTGCAGAATTTAATCCTGCGTCTCTTTCAGAAGTTATGGGTACAATAGGATTTGGTATTTCAAGTATTTTGCTCTTTGCATTTTTGGGCATTGGCTATGTTCTTTTTGAGCGCCATGAAATTGATAAAGAGCAGGAAATACTTCTCGCACTGAGCATTTGCTGGGTTGTTGTTTCGACATTGTTGTCTGGAAAAATAAGTTCTGTATTTGGGTATTGCATGTTATTGCTTGTTCCTGTAGTGTATTGTTTCTACAAAAAGGCAACGCCAGTAGCAACATATTTTGTTGGAATTGCAGTATGGTATGCTGCTGTAATAAAATTGATTCCAGTTTTGGAGAAATCGCTTTTCTTATTTTTCTTTGTGATTGGGCTTCCAATTGCAGCAGGTATTTTGTATGCATTGATTGCAGAGAAAAAAATTGATTTGAAATATGGATTGCTTCTTTGTATATGGTTTGTAGGAACAGTGTATGCAAGTACAAAAGGTGTACGTTTTGTCATGATAGCTGTTCCTGCGTTTGGCGTTGCGCTTGGTTTAGGAATTTCTTTTGTTTATAAATTATTGGCAGATGTTCTGGTAGAAAAAATAAAACTGAGAAAAATCTATGTGCAGGTAATATTAATAGTTGGAATAGGTATTTTATTTGTGATTCCAGTAGGCGTTGGTTTCTCTATTGGTGCACAACAAATGCCATTGATTAATGATCAGTGGTATAGTGCATTAAAGAAGATTGATAATGAGGCAGCGCCAGATGCAATTGTGAATTCATGGTGGGACTTTGGTCATTGGTTTAAGGCA
>JAHFMP010000010.1 GCA_023267795.1 Candidatus Woesearchaeota archaeon
ACAAAAATACCACTTACAAAATAATCAGATAAGCAAACTTCTCAATAAAGATCCTCGAACTATCTGGACAGTGCTATATCGAATAAAAGAAAAAATGGTGAAGGCATGAGAAAACAGCAACGAATGCAGTTGTATGAAATATATCATATTTCTATAGTTGTTGCTATTCTATTCTTGTTATTTATCAGTGCCATCTATCTCACAGAAAAAACAGGAAGAAATCTTACAGGTGCAGTCATTGGTAAGACAGGAACAAATGCTTCATTAACGCTCTTTGATGATGGAGATATAAGACCGAACACATTTACAGGTGACATTGAAATAAACACACTCTTTAATGATACGAGCAATGTGTATTTCTATGCAAATTATACAAATGGAACAGGTCAAGCAGTACCAGCATCAGGAACAACTTGTAACATTGAATATGCTGCAGATGCAGGAGGTAATAGAGGTCCATTTGCGATGTCTCGAAATGCTACTCTCAGCATCTTTCAATACAATAGATCATACCCACAAAATGGAACATTTGCATGGAACGTGACTTGTCAAAACCCAACAATAGGAACAGCAACATTGATTGCGTATGACAGTGTGAGAATATTTGGTCGTGGTTGTACATCAGTTGGAAGTGGCTTGCTTTGGACAAATATTACCAACAACACTGTTTTATGTGGTGGAACAACAACCTCAACACCAGGATCACTAGATAGGGCTCTTTTGATACAAAATAATAATATTACTGTTGACTGTAATGGCACTATTTTCAGAACCACTAATAATGGGGCTGTCGGCATAACTATTGGTCCATTTAATGGAACCATCATAAAAGGATGTGTTATCGAAAATTTTACCAACGGCATTATTACTTCTTCGATAGATTTCAAATCAGAGGCATTCTTGTTCAATAATAGTTTTGCAAATAATACTGCTGTTCAGATTAATTTCACAAAAGCAGGAAATATTACTTTGCGAAATAATACCATTACAAATACAACAGGAGTAGGTATTTGGGCAGAAAATGTCACAAACATGACTGTGATTTCAAATAGTTTCTGTAGAAATGCTGTTACGTTAGTGAATAGCACAAGTAATATTACAACAGCTAATAATACTTTATGTATTACGCTTATCTCGCCTGGAAATGCAACACGGCAATCTGAAATTAATTTCACTTTCAGAATGCAATCTCTGCTGTCAAATAGAACATGTGATATTATTACACCAACAAGTATTCTTTCAGGAAGAACAATTGTCCAAAACACATTAACTGATGCTTTAGATGCAAACATTACATTAAATGTCTCCTTCTACAATAATCAAACATTCAATTGGCAGGTAAATTGTACAGATACAGAAAATAATAAAGATCTCAGTGTTTTGTTTAATGTCACAGAATACAAAGCATGTACTGTTCCAACATTGATCCAAACAGCACCTCAAGAGAATATAACATTTTGTCCAGGAACATTTGAGATGAATGATTCTGGTACAGGCAGTTCTTATATGACTCTTTCGAAGATTAATGATACTATTATTCAATGTAATAATACTATCTTGCGTGGGAATTCTCTGACAAACTTCATAACAATCGATAATGGAACAAATAGACTCACTGTGAGACATTGTACCTTGCTTAACTTCTCGAGAGGTATTGAAACTCGAGGTCCAGGAATAAATACAAACAATTTTACTATTTATAATAATTCGTTTATTAATCTAAGCTCGTTTGGTGTCAATATAAATGGACCAGTTGGTTTCAACTTCACAAATAACACATTTAGGAACATAGTAGGAATAGGAATTGCTCTTGCTGATAGCAGGAATATAACATTCATGAATAACACAATCATTAATACCTCTGCAGAAGGACTTACATTATTTAATCTGAGCAACAGTACAATTATCTGGAACAACATTTCTATAACAGGAGGTCCTGGAATTTATATACATCCTTCTGGATTAGGGTTCCTCCCCACAAGCCGTCCAGTCTCTACCAACCTCATTGCAAATAATACTATTTGTGGAGCCAGTGCAGAAGGATTCTTGGCAAATGAGACGTTCTATAATCTCTCTCCAATTATGGATGGCCTGATAAACAACAATACATTCTGTAATGCAACAACAGGAAATGCAAATAGAGATGTTGCAAAGCTTATCTGGTCAATAGAAGTAAATGTCGTCAATAGAACAAACACTAGCATTGTCAATGCAAATGTGAATATAACAGATACATTCAACAGAAATATCACTTCTGATCTTCTCACAAATGCATCTGGTCTTACAACACCTCTTACTAACATCACGCAATATATTGTTAACAATACTGGTCAGGTTGTGAATTTCACGCCAATTACTATTGTTGCTGCAAAGAATGCTGAAAAAAGTAATCTTACTATTTCCGTAGATTCAATACGTATTGCAGGAATTACAGATATGGGAGCAATTATTCTCAACCTCAGTCAAGATGCAACTGCTCCAAATGTAACGCAGATAAGACCAGCATCAGGAATAGAAAATACATATATCAATTTCACTGCAATGGTCAATGATACTGTAGGAATACAGTCATGTAGTTTCTTTTTAGGAAACTCATTAACTGATGCAACAAATAGAGGAACAATGACATACTCATTAGGAGATGGCATTGTGAACATAACATTCCTTGTAGGATCTGCAGGAACATATCTTGGCTATGCAAACTGTACTGATAATGGAAATAATATTGGATTTAATGCAACAACTATTCTAATTACTCCCGCAACATCAGGAAATGGTGGAGAAGATGATGGAGGTGGAGCAGGTGGTGGTCCAGCACCAGAAACAACAGTAGCACCTGTTACTGAAACAACTCCAGTACAAGAGCAGGCTCCTGTTACTGAAACTTCAATAACTGAGCAAGAAGCTATTGAAGAAAAAATAGTTGAAAAACAAGAAGAAGTTGTTGAATCAGAAAACGCATATGAAAATATTTTTATAAACACTATTTTAGAAGCATGGAAAGGAAAACTTACAATACAAAAGATTATTGAAGAAATAAAAGAGATAGTAATAAGAACATATAAAATTTTATTATTGTTATTGCTTATCCCAATTCTCTTATTGCTTCGTGCAACAACAATTGTTGATGAACATTCATTGAGAAGAATGATAGAGGATAAGAAGATAAATGAATATTGGAGAATCTATGTTTCAAAAGAATGTTATATTAAATACAATATGTTCCAGAATATTAAGCCAGTAGCACAGGAAGATTCTGAAATACAAAAAGCAAATGCACTTGCAAAAGAAAACAACCTTTCTTACGAACTTTCCTCGTTAATTTTATTTGCAAATAAAAAGCTCATCCCGCGAATCTTTACGATGGAAGATGTTTCAAAAGAGTTGCGTCATAAATATCCGAGAATATTATTTACTTCCCCAACAAAGAATTTCAGAGAGGATCAGTTGCAAAGATATATTGAAACAGAGCAGAGTAAAGGATTTACTAACAATGAGATACGAGAAACACTAAGTAGAGCAAAATGGAAGCCAGAAATCATTAAAAAATATCTTGATCCTGAAAAAGATTTAGAAGAGTATATTAAAACACTGCAGCAGAAAGGCAAAACATTAGGAGAGATACGAAAACAATTGCTGGAAGTTCATTGGAAAAAAGAGATCATAAACAGATATCTTCCTCGAGATAAAGTGTTAAAGGAGTATATTGACAGGCAAAGAAAAGATGGGAAACCAAATTCCATGATCAGAAAGGCTGTGCTCGAAGCTGGCTGGGAAAAAGAGCTTGTCAATACACTTTTAAATCCAGAAAAAGATCTTAAAATATATATTGTTGCACAGCACCAAAAAGGAATCTCTGATGAAGAAATAAAACAAAAATTGTTTGCAAATGGCTGGGGTAAAGAAAGTATTGCAACGTATTTGAAATGATACAACATCTTTTTATATAGCAAAACGTTCCTTGTTCTCATGGTTGTTCTTTGCGATAAAGACATTAAAAAGTTATTACAAAAAGGCGAGATAGTAATAAAAGAAATAATAGAAGAACAAATAGGAAGCTGTTCTGTTGATTTACGGCTTGGCAATACTTTTCGTATTTTTAAGCATGCAGAAGTAACCCATGTTGATCCAAAAGAAGGCATTGGAGAAGAATTGATGGAGCTTGTAAAAAAAAACAATGACGAACCATTCATTATACATCCAGGAGAATTTGTTTTGGGAACAACAATAGAGCATGTAGAAATTCCCAGATATCTTGTTGCACGTCTTGATGGAAGAAGTTCCTGGGGCAGGCTGGGAATTATTATTCATTCCACTGCTGGATCTGTGCAGCCAGGCTATGCAGGTCAGCTCACATTAGAAATTGCAAATATTTCAAAAGTACCTGTAAAACTCTGGCCAGGTTCAAGAATTTGTCAATTAACGTTTGAACAGCTCAGCAGTCCATGTGAAGTTGCCTATAATGAAAAGAAATCAAAGTATATGGGACAAGAAGGGCCGCAGAGCAGTAAAATTATATTAGATTAAAAATCTGTCTTTTACTTCGTGATATGCAGTAGGGCTTTCTCCACCGTGCCATGTAAATCTTGGCCGTATCTTGATAGAATATAATTTTTCATTTGTATCATCAAAAAGCAATGCACTACCTTTTGTTCGTGGCAATATATTGAGCTGGACATCTAATCCTTCTCTCATGTAGCTTTGCATTAATGCACCAAGCGCTTCTGTATCTATTTTTGCAGTAATTCTATGGCTTAGAACAGTGTCGCTTTGTGTCATAACATCTGTATGAATTTTTCCTGGCTGTTGTGTTGCGAGTATCAAACTAATGCCTGGCTGTCTTCCTTCACGTAAGATAGTGATGAGAGAATCAGTCGCAGTTGTTTTTCCTTGTCGTGGAAGAAACTCGTGTGCTTCATCAAGAACAAGCCAGACAAGAGGAAATTCTTGTTTTGTTTCATGAGGTGTGCTAAAGTAACGCATTGATTCATGAAGTTGTGCAAATTCCTCATTTTTTCTATCAAGCATTCGTTGCATAAATAGTTTTTTTGCAATAAGACCAACAACAAGGCATTTTATTTTCCAACCGTTTGGCATTGTCGCATAGCATGAAATATCGAGAACGCACACTTTACCGGGTTGTGCTAGTTCTTCTATTTTTGTTCCGTGAATGTCAAAAATTCCCCAAGCAATTGTATTCAGAAAACGGTTTTTTGCAGCATCTTTTATATCAGATGTTGCCTCTGCTGTATTGAGTTTTGCAATAATGTCTTGGATAGAGTAGCTTTCTTCTTTGTTTTCTTCCTGTAATTCAGTAATTATTCTTTCAATAAGTACCCCTATTGGACTATTGATCTCAATATCGAATGTTGTACACCAGTCCTCTGCTGTGAGCTCATTTGGTTGTATTGCAAATGAAAAATCACTGGGAATTCCTTTTTCCTTGTATTCTTCATAAAAACGCAGAGGAGTATAAATCTGAACATCAAGTCCTTTTGGTTCAAGCTGCCATTCTTTAAGTTCAGGCAATTCTTTTTTGTTTGGATATTTCATAGTCCAATACACTCCCATGGTGTCAAGAAGAATTAAAGAAATATTTTGTTTGATTTCTCCTGGCAAGTCGGTCATGCCTTCTGCGATGACGCCGAGAGTGTAGGATTTACCAGAATTTCTCTTTCCTGCTACAAGGACAATATGGCTTCTCACCATATCCATGTATACATTGTTAGAAAGAGAGGTTGTTTGTCCCATAGTAACGTATTGTTTGCCCAAAAAGATTGCTCCTTTTGTGCCATATTTTTCTCTGTCAATTTGATCTCTTCCAATAATAATATCATACATGCATATTTTCTTGAAATAATTGTTTATATAGTTTGTTTTATGAAATCACAACATTTTAAAAGGGGTTCTCACTGCTATTTTTTCTATGAAGGAAGGTTTTTTGACACTCGAACTTAAGATATTTCTTGTTGCTCTCTTCGGAATAGGCTTGTTACTTTTTGTCACATTTTATGGAAAAGATACCTCTTTGTTTACAGAAGGTGACGATGTTGTTGTTACAGTTAATGGAAATCCGATTACAGCAGAAGATGTTGCAGAACAGATTGCAAAATTGCCTGCATATTATTTTTCAAAAGGCATGGATAATGAAACAATTAGAAATGCAATCATAGAACAGCTCATTGCAAAAGAATTATTGGTACTGCAGAGTAAAGAGCTTGGCATTACAGCAACAGATCTTGAAATTCAGGAAGCTCTGGAAAATATTACAAAACAGGCACAATTAAGTGTAGAGGAGTTCCGGCAACGATTAATAGAAGAGAATATTACTCAAACAGAATTAGAAGAAATGATTAAGGAGCAGCTTTCAATCAATAAAGTAATCGAGAGAGAAGTTCTTAAAAATGTTCAAGTAACAGAAGAAGAAATATCAGCTTATTATGATGAACAAAAGGAAACGCTTGCAGAAGTTCGTGCGAGTCATATTTTAGTGTGTTATGATGGAGCACTTCGTTGCGAGGAAAATAGAACAAAAGAAGAGGCAGAGATAGAAGCAGAAAGGATTATTAGAGAATTAAAATATAATGGTGCTGATTTTGCTGCTTTGGCAAAAAGCTATTCCAATGACCCTTCTGCTCAATTCAATGGGGGAGATCTTGGCTGGTTTACAAAAGGTCAAATGGTGCCTGAGTTTGAAAATGCAGTGTTCAGCATGAATGTTGGTGAAATGACAGACACTCCTGTAGAAACAGTGTATGGCTATCATATTATTTTAGTTACAGATAAAAAAGAAGAACTTATGGATTTTAAAGAAGAGATTGAAACTTCATTGCTTTTAGAGAAACAAAAGGCAGCAGTAGAAGCATATCTTAGTCAGCTAAAAACAGCAGCATCTATTGTATATACTGAAACAGAATAAAAAAATCAAAAATTAAAGATTATCTGCAGTAATAATTTGTACAGTGGTAGTTCCTTTGACTTTTGTTCCCATTGCAATAAGACACTTTACTCCTGTGTTTTCAGCAACCTCTACAAGTTCTTCTTCAATTATACCATCAAAGACAACAGCATAAATTCCTGTTGTAAGGCTTTTGATAGTGGGAACAAGTTCACTAGATGGAACCTTGCCTAAAATGTTCAATTTTTGGTCAAGAATGTAAGCTCCTCTTGTTCCAATGAGATCCTCAAGCATTTTACCAAATGTTTTTTTCTCTTCTGTCGCTGTTGGTGTGCGTTCAGGTGCAAGAGGCCGTTTTTGAGAAGTATTTTGTGATTGAACACGTACAGCAGGAACAGGAGCAGATCGAACAGGTCTGATATCTCTTCTTTCATTAGTATTCTGTTGCAGCCTGCGTTGTTGTTGGAATCTTGATTCTTCATTGTATGAGTTGCCTGTAGTCTCTAATTTTACTTGTTCAGGACTCACCTTTGCCCGCAATGCCTTAAGAATTTCCTTTTGTGTTAATTCTTCTACTTCTTTACCATCAGGTGCTTTTGTCACAAAATCAATATCAGTTACAGTAGTGAGTTCTTTAATGATAAGATCCCCTCCTCTGTCTCCATCAACAAATGCAATAACTGTTTTTCTCTTACATAAATCAATCATTGTTTCTGGAACTGATGTTCCATTCAGTGCAATAGCATTTTTTATTCCATATTTGAGAAGATTGATAACATCAGCCCTTCCCTCAACAACAATAATTTCATCAGACTCATCAACAGCTGGGCCACATGGTAATTTTTGTGGGCCATACTCCTGAATTTCCATGACACGAACAGAATGAGCGACCTCGTCTGCAAGCTCTTGGGAATCAGGCAATGATGTATTTATAAGAGTTTTCAGCAGATCTTTTGCCCGTTCAACAACCTGTTGTCTTTTGGATATGCGAATATCCTCTATTTTTTGAATTAGAATCTTTGCATTGCATGGTCCAATCCGTTGAATAATTTCCAAAGAAGCAGCAACAATTGCAGTTTCTGCTTTGTCGAGGCTTGATGGTATAATAATTGATCCCTGTGATTTACCTCCTTTTGTTTCGGTATTCACTTCAATGCGTCCAATTCTTCCAGATCGCTGTAACTCTCGTAATTCAAGTTCAGCACCAAGAAGCCCTTCTGTTTGGCCAAAGATTGCACCAATAACATCTGGTTTATCCACCATTCCTTCAATGGCAATTGTTGCATGAACTATATATTTTGCAGATACAGGACTAATTTTACCCATTGTGTTCATCTCCGTTTATTTCTAAAGTATATAGAATAAGTGTTAACAAAACACTCTTCTGAAAAGAGGTTTTTTATCATAATCGGTCTTTATGGAGTTCGCAACTGCTTTTGCACAGCAGAGACGAAAAATAAAGGCTGATACAGTGATAATGAAATTGAACTTATTCTACATCTTTGGTTTATTATGTTGATAATTATGAAAGGATTGTCGCCCGAAACACTAACGCGCAAACTCATAGCTTGCATCTGCGACAGCTTCTTTGCGTTACTCTCGTGTCGGGCTGTCTAACGCAAGAGTGTCTTCTGTTCATAGCAACGACCAACAAGGTCGGCTCGCGAAGGACCCATTTGCGTCCTCTCTAAAAAGAACAGATGTCAGTAATAGTTTATAAATGTTGTGAAGAAGCTTTGACAAACTATTTTAAGTTAAATGAATGTTAGGATTTTATTATGGCAAGAATTACGCATGAACGCTGGAAAGTTTACGGCAATGTATTTGATCAGTTTACAATAAATGTTATTATCAAACTTTCAAAACAAAAACATATTGATGAGCTTATAAGTCCTATTTCTATTGGCAAAGAAGCAAATATTTTTTCTGCAAAAAAAACAGAAGAAAAAACTACAATTTTCAGGATCGTGAAAATCTATCGCCTGGAGGCGTGCAATTTTAATAAAATGTATGATTACATTAAACACGACCCTCGCTATTATAATATCAAAAAACAGAGAAGGCAGGTGATTTTTGCATGGGTTCAAAGAGAATATAGAAACATAATGAAAGCAAGAGAGGCTGGTGTAAAAGTGCCAATGCCTATTGCATTATTGCGTCATCTTATAGTTATGCAATTTATTGGTGATGAATCAACAGGAGAAACAGCTCAGCGTTTGAAGCAGGCTCCTCCAAAAAATCCAAAAGAATTCTTTCAGAAATTACTAAAAAATCTCAAACTCCTTTATCAAAAAGCGCATTTGGTGCATGGAGATTTGAGTGAGTATAACATTTTGAATTGGAAAGAGATACCTGTTATTATTGATTTTTCCCAAGCATCACCAATTGATGCAGCGAATGCAGATGAGTTATTAGATCGTGATATTCGCAACATGGTTTCCTATTTTAAGAAGTATGGAATTAAAATAAGAGCTGAAGAGTTGAAAAATAGTATAAAAACTACTAAATAGTGAACTCAGATTATGGTATGAAAATGAAATGAAGCAGTGAAAATCCTCTCACTCAACCACAATCGCAGGTCTTCCAGGCAATGCGTGTGCTGCTTTTGGATGTCCAGCATTGGCAGCTTTGAGAATTTCAACATGGCATCTAAATTCTTCTTCTAAAAACTTCTTTGCATGATGCAGGACACTCATTTCAGCATCGTCAGTTTCTACTGTAACAGGAATTTTTCCAGAGCCAAGGAGTTTTGGAAGAAATTTCATGATTTCTTTTCCATGCTGCTTCATTTCTTTCTGTTGTAGGATATATTGTAAAATAATGTTTGGATTTTTTGTTCCTTGCATAATATCATGAATAAGGGCAAATAAGCTATATTTCCAAAGCACTGAAACAAAAAGAGTAATTTTTTCAGGTTTTTCTTTTTTTATAAGTTTTAGAACACTGTTTATGTCAGAAAGAACTGTTTTGATAATTTCTTCCCCAACCTCAAGATCTCGTTGTATTTTATTTTTTTCTGGACGTGGCCACTGTTGTTGACATACAAATCCTTTTTTTCCAATTGCATGCCAGATTTCTTCTGCAATGTGTGGTGAGAATGGACTGAGCATGATTGTTTGTGCTTCAATAATCTGTTGTATACATTTTTTGTTTGGTTCATTATGGCATCGTTTTAAGTACCATTTGATTGCTTGCTGCAATTCAAAAAAGAGAAGTTGTGTGGCAGTTCTAAACGCTGTTTCCTCCATTGCAGCAGTTGTTTGTTTTACGATAGCGTGGAAGCGAGATTCCACCCATGCATCAAGAGATGTATGTGTGTTTCTTCCTTTATTGTAATATTCAAGACAAAACTCATGATATGTTTCCAGTTTTTGTTTCATTGCAGCAGCAAATGCACTGTCCCAGTTTGGATCATCCATTCCTTCTCCTCCAGAAACAATGGTAAAACGTGCAGCATCTACACTGAATTTTGTAGATATCTCACGCAAGGGAATCATGTTGCCGAGTGATTTGCTCATTTTCTCTCCATCAACAGTGATCCATCCATTAACTCCAATGCTTATTGGCCATTTTTCTTTTGGAAATATTGCAACGTGATTGAAAATAAAAAATGCCAGATGATTTTGCACAAGATCTTTGCCTGAATTTCTAAAGTCAAGAGGATACCAATAATCAAATTCTACTTTCATTTGTTTCAGAAGTGTTTCAGAGCATTCGTATTTTTTTGCAAGTTGCTGTAAATTTCCTTTTCCAAGAAAAATATAGTCAAACAATGCATCATCGAGTTTCTTTGCATCAAGCGAAGATAGAAGGTGTGAAATGGTATAATATGCCATGTAAATAGTACTATCACTTAAACTTTCGATAATCCACTGTTTATCCCAGGGAAGTGCTGTTCCAAGACCTTCTTTTCGTGTACATGCCCAATTGTGAAGCCAATCTAAAACATATTCAAACTGTTGTCGCACTGTATCAGGATACAATTTCATTTGATTAAGACAATGATGGGCATCTTGTTTCCACTGTTCATCACTATAAGCAAGAAACCATTGATCTGAGACAATTTTTGGAATACAAACAGTTAAGCATCTGCAGACAACTGGTCCTGTTAATTCATAAAAAAGTTCAAACCCATGCTGAAGCAATTCTTTTTTTATGATTTCTTTTGCTTCAGTGACTTTCATACCTTCCAAATTTTTACCAAAAAAATTTTTATACAGCCCATTCACTATGCTTTCATAGAAACTTTTTTTGTATAATGCTTTTCTTGCTTCAAGGAGTTTTTTCTCATCTGTTTGATGTTGAATTCCAAATTCTTCACAAAGATGCATTGCAGGCATATCACCATATCCAGGAGTATCTAAAATAGGAATTGCTCTAAGCTCTTCTATGGTTCTATAATCAAGTCCATATTTTTCACATAAAAGATGATTTCGTTGCAGGTCCTGTAGTGCAATCCAGTCATCAGGACTATCAGAAGGAACACTATGAACTATTCCAGTTCCTTTGTCAGGAGTGCAAAACATTCCTGGAAGAATAGGTATTTTTTTACCATTAAATTCTTCCACTATCTTTCCAATAAGCTCTTTTCCCAAAATTATACCAAAAATTTTGACACTCCGTGTTTGTCCAGAAAGTTTATCTACAGCTTCTTTGCTGATAATCCAAATTTCGTTATTGACAACAGCTCGAACATATTCTACATCAGGATGAATCCATAGATTTGTTGTTCCGAGAATAGTTTCAATCCTGAGCGTTGCTGTAATAATAAGGTCATTTGATCCAACAAGTTTATGTTTGACAAGAACAAATTCCTGTGTTGTTTCTCCTTCTCCTTTGCTTCTGCTGTGGTCGCTGACAGCATTTTTACATTTAGGGCACCAGACAACTGGAAATTTTCCCTTGACAACAGATTTTTTTTCTTTGAGTTTGCGAAATTGCCAGCGAATAAATGCATCATAGTGGGGATTTAAAGAAGTAGTGTAAAATGTTCTTCTCCAATCAATGGAAAGCCCAATCTCACGAAAATCCTTTTCAAACGCAGGAGCAAAAAAATCAATCCAATGTTCTGCATGTTCAAACGCAGGAAGTTCTTCCTTGCTGATTCCCATATCTTTCATCATTTGGATTTGCTTTTCTTCTCGTTCTTGTACTCGTTTTGCAGCAGCAATAATTGGACTTCCTGTTGCGTGCCATGCCTGAGGAAAAATAACATTGTATCCATGTAATCGCTTGTAGCGGGCAAATGCTTCTACTCGCATGATAGTATAAAGATGACCAATGTGTGGATATGCGTTGATGTATGGACATGGAAATGTGCAGAAGAATTTTTTCTTTCCTGGCATAGCATCTGCTTCAAAAACCTTTGCTTCTTCCCAGCGTTCTTGCCATTTCTTTTCTATTTTTTGTGTGTTGAGCATGAAAAGAGTAAAACCAAGTATATTTAAAAATGTATGGCTTAATTTTTTGTATTCTCCGCATAAAATTCTTCATACATTTCGAATATACCACTGGTTTAGTAACCAGTGGACAAAGTCCACTTTCTTTTTTTGAACGGTGTTATATTCGTAATGTGTCAAGAACCATTGGTCTGAGTGATTGTCAGGACGCTTTCTCGTCATGCCATTGGTCTTTGTTCGATGGTTCTTGACAAATGAGCGTAGCGAATGCAAGAATTTTATTTCTCTTCAATATCATGTGGCTTGCTTTCTCTCATCCCAGATGTTGTAATTCTCACAAAAGAAGCGTTCTGTTGCATATCAGAAATATTTATTGCACCACAATAACTTATGCCAGAACGTAGTCCGTTTACCAACTCAGAAATAACCTCTGCAACACTTCCTTTATACATAACATATCCAGAAACTCCTTCAGGAGTATATTCCAGTTTATCTTTAATAATCTTTCCTGTTTCCCGCTCTCGTCGCGCATAATTTGCTTCATAACTTGCACTCCCTCTGTATTCTTTGTATCGCTTTCCATTTCTCAAAACAATAAAACCAGGACTTTCATCAGTGCCGGCAAACCCGCTTCCACACATCACGGTCATAGCTCCAGCAGCAAGTGCCTTTGTGAGATCTCCACTGTTTTTAATGCCACCGTCTGCCATAAGAGGAATGCCATATTTTTTTGCAACAAGAAATGTTTCAATGACAGCTGTGAGTTGTGGAATTCCTGCACCAGCAACAATACGAGTGCTGCATCCTGCTCCTGGACCAACACCTACTTTAATGGC
>JAHFMP010000132.1 GCA_023267795.1 Candidatus Woesearchaeota archaeon
TTTTGTGTATGGACGATAATCTGTAATTGTCAAGCCACGACCTTTTGCAATACTTGGTCTGGAACCTGCCATCTGGGATGTGATTCTTTTTTTAACAAGAAGACTGAGCCTGCTTAATCTAGGCAAAAATGAAATGTCGATTGTCATGAACTTTTTAAATATTGCTATCTATAAAAATGTTACGTCGAATGGTTTCAGCAAAGTCATTTACTCCAAACACGCCTTAATGAATTCAACATACAACGGATTTGGAGATAATGGTCTTGACGTAAACTCTGGATGAAATTGAGTGCCAATAAAGAATTTATGATTTGGCAGCTCCAGAATCTGCATTATCGAATAATTTGGTGCTTTGCCGCTAAAAACAAGACCATGCTTTTCTAAAACAGAAATATATTCTGGGTTCACTTCATAACGATGCCTGAAACGCTCTCGTATCATTGTTTTCCTGCCATAGAACTCCCACGCTTTTGTTCCTTCTTTCATCTGAACATCACAGCCTCCCAAACGCATATTGCCTCCAAGACCTTCTATCTTTTTCTGCTCTGGAAGAATGTCAATAATCATATGCTCAGCGTGTGGATTTACTTCTGTTGTATGTGCATCTTTCAAGCCACAAACATTTCTCGCAAACTCAATCACTGCCATCTGAAAACCATAACACAACCCAAGATATGGAATATTATGTTTTCTGACATATTTTAAGCAAGCAATTTTTCCTTCTACTCCCCTTTTACCAAAACCGCCGGGAACCACAACGCCATCAACAGATTCCAACTCTTTTTCCACTGTTGTTTTACTTTCTTCAATTGCAGTTGTTTCAATCCATTTGATCTTGATTTCAACAGCATTGTACATTGCTGCATGCTGCAGTGCATGAATTACTGAAGCATAGGCATCCCTGATCATTGTATATTTTCCTGTAATACCAATAGTAATTGTTTTGGTGGTATTGAGTTTTGCAAGCATTGCTTTCCAAACTTCTTTGTTTTTCTGCATTGTTTCTCTGCTAACTCTATTCTCTAAACCTAAATGTTTGACTACGTACTCATCAATTTTTGCATCACGCAACAACGCAGGAAGCAAATAAATTGACTTAACATCATGCATGCTAACAACTCTCTCTATCGGTACGTTTGAATAAATACTTATTTTTTCCAGCACTTTTTCTGTTACAGGATTTTCTGATCTACATGCAATAACATCTGGCTGAATACCCAATTCCATGAGCTTCTTAATGCCAAGCTGCGCTGCTTTTGATTTTTGCTCTCCAAGAATTCCTGAATTGATAATGTATGTTAATGCAACAAAACAAATATTTTTCTTTCCCTCTTCATAAATCATTTCCCTTATTGCTTCCATGTAATGTGAGTTTTCAAGATCACCAACAGTGCCACCAACTTCAACAAAAATAATATCTGCATTTTTTTTTACTGCAAGAATTCTTAATTTTCTCTTGATTTCTGCTGTGACATGAGGTATTATTTGAACGTCTCTGCCAAGATATTCTCCTTTTCGCTCCTTTTCTAAAACTGTTGTAAATATTTGTCCAGAAGTAAGGAAATTGTCTTTGCTCAAATTTTTGTTGAGGAATCGCTCATACGTGCCAAGATCCATATCTGTTTCTGTTCCATCATCCAACACAAATACTTCTCCATGCCGAAATGGATTTAACGTGCCAGAATCAAGATTCAAATAGCCTTCCATCTTTATAGGCTCAACATAAAAGCCTTTATCCTGCATTAATTTTGCCAAACTGCTTGAGAAAATTCCTTTCCCCAAACCACTCATCACTGTGCCAAATACAAAGACATATTTTGTTTTTCCTTTTTGATAACCAACAACTTTTGGTGTATAGAATTCATGCTCATCAGAGACAGATGCAAACTGATCAAGAAGTTCTTTGCCACTTTTGTGTTGATCCTGTTCTTGTAGTTGCTGCATTATTTAAGAATGTTATCACGGATATAAAAAGTTTATGTCATAAAGAAAATAATGATTGTCAGAATAGTTGCTAACCCCAAAAGAAGTGCTGTTCTCCTTTCTGCAAGAAGAATGCCTATGCTTTCTATGAACACAGCAAAGATTGAAATTAACTGGTTGTCAATCATTTTGAAATCAACCTCGTCAAACTTAATAATGTCACACCACCTGCAAGTACAAATCCACCTAAAATAGAAGTGATTTCATCTTTAGCATACCGGATTAGTACAGCACCTAATAACAAGAGAGCAAATCCTATAACATCTAAACTTACTATTAGTATGTTTGCTTTCTTTCCTATTTCTACCATAGTTATAGAAGAACAGAACAAGTATAAAAATTTAGTGCATCGTAATATACTGCATCAAACCATCAAACACTTTTGCGCCATCAAACGGCCCAATCGGAATCATATTAAAGATAAACAAGAAGCCATTGATATATCTTGTTGCTGCAAGAATCTGCATTGTTCTTGTGGAAATTGTAAACAACCTAAATTTTAAAATTATCCAACAGGAGAACCAAAACAAAAAGTTTAACGCAGGACCTGCAAATGCAATCACTGCTTCCTGCAATGGTGTTGCAGCTCCTGTATGCGTGACATAGCCCGGCACAAAAAACACAAAGCCGGCAACATATTTCATAATAATTCCAAAGACAAGCCAAAAATATGCTGCATGAAATGTTGCCTGCATACCATAAGATATTGCCACTATTTTATGTGCAAATTCATGAAAAATCACAGCTGGCGCTGTAATAAGGCATGCTATCCAAAGATTATTCCAATGAAAGCCAGCAATCTTTTTTTTATAATAAGATTGGTAATATGCAACAGGATCATCTTCGTAAGACTTTACTTTTATGATTTGCTGGCGTAGCCCAAACGAATCCATAAAAATAAATCCAACTCCTAATGTCATTATGATGAGGTCAATAAATTCTTGAAGTGTAAAGAGCATAAGTGTTTGATTGTCTTTGGATTTTATATATTTTTTGTGTTGTAGTACGTGAAGCCGTCCCACAATTCACAAGTATTAAATACTTATTCTCCTCAGTAAATTAATAGTTTCTCGTCATAAAAAGAGGTGATTTGATGGTGTACAGACAAACACAGAGGGATTTATACACGAACAAATGGAAAGAAAATTATCAGCTACTACAATGAAAAAATCAAAAGAAAAAAGATATGCCTTTCTATTTCAAAGAATGTTTGCGGATGAAAGAGAAAATGAGCATGGAAGAAGGAAGAAAAA
>JAHFMP010000133.1 GCA_023267795.1 Candidatus Woesearchaeota archaeon
AAAGAGAACAAATCCTTTTTTCTTGCAGATACCGTCTCCTTTTTCTCCAACTGCCTCGATTGTTACATCGAGTTCCTAGCCAACTCTTACTGGTGCGAAGGCTTGTCTTGGTCTATCGCCAAATCCTCTATTTCTATTATCTCCATACATATCTTTCACCTTATTTTCTTATTTTTCACGTTTCCGCGAAAAACACAAGAGATGCCTTTATGTATATAAATGTTGTGGACTGCTATCAAAACGAAAAAGTTTACACTGTAATCTTCATCCCGTCGTATGCTAAAACAACGTTCGAAAAAATATCTCTTGCTTCTTGCTCTAGCTCACTTTTTTCTTTATAGCGTTGAGAGAAATGTGTTAAAATAAGTTTTTTTGCATTTGCAGTATGTGCAATCAAAGCTGCTTGCTTTATTGTGAGATGCTTATATTGCTCTGCTTTCTCTGCTTCTTTTTCCATAAATGTTGCTTCGCAAATTAAGATGTCTGTTCCTTCTGCAATCTCCAAACAATTTTTACACTGACCTGTATCTGTAATAATCCCAATAACTTTTCCTGGAATAATGTATGTTGTATCTTTTGGTGAAATATTTTTTCCATTATGTGATATTGCCATATTTTGCTGGAGCTTTCCCAATAATGGCCCTTCTGGGATTCCTAACTTTTTTATTTTTGCAACATCAATTCTTCTTTTGTCCTTTTCTATAAAACAAAATCCAATGCACGGAATAGAGTGGTCTAATGGATATGCTTCTATTTCATACAACTCAGTATTTACAAACTTTCCATTACTTACTTCTTTTACACTCATTTGTAATTTATTATCAAACGGAAACGCTTCAAGCATCAATTCAACATGTTTTTTTGTCCCTCTTGGACCATATATTTCCAATACTTTTTCTTTTGTTGCATATTCTGAGGCACTGAGTGTTTGTAATAATCCAGGCAGGCCAAGTACATGATCTCCATGCCAGTGGCTGATAAGTATTTTTGTAATTTTTGTTGCTGTTTCTCCTGCTATCTTCAACTGTCGCTGAGTTCCCTCTCCACAATCTACTAAAATTCCTTCTCCATCATATTTTATAAGCATTGCACTGTGATTTCTTTCTTTTGTTGGGATCATTGCACTTGTTCCTAAAAAAATAATTTCCATCTCTTTTCCTCCAATATCAATTCATTGTTTTTTCTCATGGTATATATACTTTTATGCGTTTTCTTTCTTTCAAGAGACAAAAAGTATATAAACTCATACAATTAAAACAATAGCTGTGGTAAAAAAGAAAGATTCTTCAGCAAGGCATCTTCAATTCTTTCAAATGATAGTGGTTTTTTTTGTTGCTCTTTTTGCACTTTATTTGGCAAATACTGCAACAAATGTTACAGGAGCAGTTACTGCAGATGATGTTTTTACTGAAGACCTTATTTCTGAATATAAAGAAACGTACAATGAAAAAGCGTCAGGCTTGCCAGATATTGTTTTTACTTTTTTTGGAGAGGAAGTGGTCAATATTTACATTTCTGATCTTGATTATCATTTGTATGCTGTTTTAGAAGATGGAGCACTTATCGAACTTGAACCAGGAACACAGGAATCTCCTACTATTGAAGTAGAAACAACATATGATACAATTGTTGCATTGCAATATGGTGAACTAACTCTTGCAAATGCTATCGACAATGGGTTAGTTACTTTCTCTTCTGATAGCTTTGTGAAAAAAGCAGAACTTTCTGTTGTTCTTTACAGTGTTGATGTTTACGATATTTTTAGTTAACAGAAAAAAATTTATCTTGAAAAGAAAGCCATTTTTCACCAAAGCTTTATTAATTACTTATTCATAATGACGGAAATATGTCCAAACCAATACCTGTTCAATGCACTATTGTTTCTGACGTTATACAAACAGAAAATAGTGATCTTGCTCGTGAACTTTACAACCAAGGAAATTATGGGGTTGTTGATAATAACAAAGTATTACTCTCTTTTCTTGAAGCATTTTATCTTGTTGAAAAAGCAAAGATTGTTGTTTTGGACAGTCGCTGCAAGCCTGTTAGTGAAGAAAAATTCCTTACTAAAGCAAAACGCAAAGAAAAAAAGTTTTGGATGAAATACTGTGTTTTCCGCGATCTTCGGAATAGAGGGTATATTGTCAAAACTGCGCTGAAGTTTGGTGCTGACTTTCGTGTCTATGATCGAGGCATTAAACAAGGGGAAGATCATGCAAAATGGATAGTGTATCCTGTTTATGAAACAGATGTGATGACATGGTATGAATTTTCTGCAAAAAATAGGGTTGCTCATAGCACGAAAAAAAGATTGTTATTAGCTGTTGTCGATGGAGAGGGAGATGTGAGTTATTGGGAAACGAGATGGTTGCGGCCTTAATTATCTCAGTGATATTCCTCTATTATCTCTTTTATAAGTTATATCTGTTCCTCCATCATAAAATGGAACTGGCATGACTACTCCAAATGGTTCTCCTGCTCTAAAGAGTTCTCTTGAAATATTTCTTCTTCTTGTTATATTCTCAAAAATAATTTGCGCACTGCAGCCAGGGTTATGCAAACCTGCATTTGCAGTGATTGGCATTGCTTTTCCTTCTATGAATGCTTTCTCGTACAGTTTTACTCCTTCTTCTCTGCTTTCTAACATTCCTGAAATTACTCTTACTCCAAGAAAATCATCTATTATTATGTCTCTTGCATGAAATGGGAACATATACACAGGACAGCCATTTGTTGCCACAGTTTCTTGTGTTATTGTTAAGGAAAAGTCAAGCAATGTTGGATCAATGTCCTCAAATCTTGCTTTTTTCATTATTCTTTCTAGTTCTGTTAAAGGGACTGCTTCTTTTTGTGGTTTAAAATATTTTATTTCTGTTCCATCACTTTCTCTTCCAAGATGGACAAGATATGTTTTCATATCTCCTGCCTGTACTCTATTTTTGTTTGTTACATTTTCTTCTCCTTGCATAAGTGTTATCGTATCATTCAACTCTTTAGTTCTTGGATCAACATTTGTAATAATCCATAGTTGCGCAGGAGAAAAAGGTTCTGTTACTACAACAGGAAGTGGAAGCTCGTTTCGGAAAAGTAAATCTATTTCTCCAGCTTCTGTATAAAATGGATCTACTTTTGTTCCATCATAAAAGCCGAGACAGGTAAATCCTCTGCGTGCAGCCTGTCTGCTTCTTGTTTCAACACAAAGAATATCTTCAAATGTACCCGAAAAATCGTA